>JAFIGC010000294.1 GCA_020831635.1 Verrucomicrobiota bacterium
CCTACTACCACTTCGATCAGTCCGGGTCCACGGTTGCGCTGACAAACGATGCGGGCGTGGTGACCGACCGAGTCGAATACACACCTTACGGCACAGTCTCACACCGCGAGGGCGCCACCGACACCCCCTTTCTTTACGCCGGTCAATTCGGCATTCAGCAAGATCCCAACGGTCTCCTCCACATGCGGGCACGCTTTTATTCCCCCGAACTCAAACGCTTCATCAACGCCGATCCCGCCGGTTTTGACGGGGGAATGAATTGGTATGCGTATGCGAATAATTCACCGTTGATGTATGTGGACCCCGATGGAGAAGCGGCGATATTTGCGATGTTAGTGAGTGGTGCGATCAATGTCGCCATTGGGTATGCGTTGTCAGGGGGAGATTACGATGTCCGTGATGCTGCAATTGACTTTGCCGTTGGTGCAGCTTTCGGAGGGCTTGCAGGCAGAGGACTTAGCAGCACGCGCACTGCGGGAAAGCTTTATTCGTATTCTAAACAGGCCTCTTTCAGGGGTAACGTTTTTAATGCAAAAAGAGCCGGTCGAGCTTGGGCCACTCGCCACGCGCCGGGAGCTTGGGCTTTTGAGGGCGGAATTAAGAATACCGCTATACGGGCCTTTCGCACCGGAAGCTTGAAGCCTTTTAAAAGCTATACTCAATTTTCAGGCCCGGCAAACCAAGCCTTTCGACCTGTTTCTGCAGTTGGTCCATTACGTGGATGGAAACGAATTGGTGGACAGCATTTCACATCAAGAGCTGGAAATTTAAACCTCTCAACAGGAGCCATTGCACGACCATCGATTCGTCAGAGCATCATGTACTATGGTGACGCGGCCATCTACCACAGTGTGGATGCAATTGCCACTGGAACCGCAATGCAAGGTGCGAGTTCATTTATCAGAAACCAATTCAGTACAAGTGGTGGGGGAGGGTGGAAATGAACTGGGGAATAATTTCTAAAAAAACGATCATGAAGGAAGGAAAGCTGAGTTCAGGTGAAATTCAAGAGGTTAAAGACGAATGTCGATGGGCAGTGATCAGGGATACGATTGGCGTTGTCGGATTTAACATACCGGTGTTCATTTTGCTTCATCATGTTCCGCATATTGCCTCTGTGTGGTTTTTTGTTATTTGGTGGTTTTTATGTCATTTGATTATTTTACTTTTTTGCTCTAGTATTGCCATAACATCCGTGATGTTGAAGTATGATTCAGATGCTCTTTTTACACCCCTGAGAGGGGTTTGGGATTCAGTTCTGGTAACTGTTTTGATTCTACTTACATGGTGTTGGGTTACATGATCATGACCCACGGCCCACTCCCCGGCGAAACCAACTTCGTCGCCTACAGCTTTGACGCGAGGAACCGGCTCACCGGCGTCGGCGGGGTGACCTATCAGTATGACGCCGAAAACAACCGCATCGCCAAAACCACCGCCGCCGGAGTCACCAGCTACATCTTCGATCCCCACGGGGACGCGCTGCCGCGCGTTTTGGTTCGCGAGCGACCCGACGAGAGCCTCACCTATTACGTGTACGGCATCGGCCTGCTCTACGAGGTGGACGAAACAGACAACGCCACCTACTACCACTTCGATCAGTCCGGGTCCACGGTTGCGCTGACAAACGATGCGGGCGTGGTGACCGACCGCGTCGAATACACCCCATACGGAACTATCTCTCACCGGACAGGCGCCACCGACACCCCCTTTCTTTACGCCGGACAATTTGGCATTCAACAGGACCCAAACGGCCTCCTCCACATGCGGGCACGGTTTTATTCCCCCGAACTCAAGCGCTTCATCAACGCCGATCCTGCGGGCTTTGACGGGGGGATGAATTGGTATGCGTATGCGAACAACAGTCCCCTGATGTATGTGGACCCCGATGGGGAGGTTGCTTTTCTTGCTCTTGGCCTGGCAATGCTTGCCGGGGGCACGTCAAATGTGATAATAGGCGCTGCTTTATCTGCCATAACGGGAGAAGACTATTCGTGGGGGAATGCGGGAAGGGATTTTGCTATCGGAGCGGCGTTTGGTTCGTTGGGCGGAGCAGGCATTGCGCTACAGAAGTCGCAAAGGCTATCGAGAGCTGCCGCGCCTCTTTTCCGGAAAATACATCGGATCCCAAGATTAGCACCTGCAAAAAACAATATGCTAACTCGAACAAGGCGCTTGTTTCTTGAAGATACAAGAACTTTTACCGCGAGGTCAAGATTCAATTCATCCTGCATAGGAAGGAAATTGAATTCAATCGGAGATTTTCAATTGCACCACGTGTCAATTCAACAAAGCGGAATTCGGAGAGCCAGTCGAATTTATCCCGCAGGAAGTCAAGCGGCCTCAGGTCTCCAGCGGGTTGGCGATGCGGGTGTGAACTTACTCCCAGTCCCGAAAAGCCTGAATCAATTTTTAAATGGACGCCCCTTGGCAACAAGCGCCTTTGGGGGAGCAGTCTTTGGAGGAGGACTTCCGGGAAGCGCGAGAACAGGCTGGGCAACCGGGGAAGCTATAAAATGAAAAAAATCAACTGTATTGAAGTTTTTCTCATTTCCAAATGGGCGCAGCGTTGCCTTTTGACGGCAATACCTGTCGGAATATTATTAATCCTCTACTCAAAACGAGATTTTCCACTGTCTTCTGTTTTTTTTTGCATGGGAGTCGTGATATGCCTACTGGCAATTGCATTGCTCTTGGTTTCAGATAGAATATATAAGAATCATGTTAAACAATCAAAATGCCAACGACATATTCAAATTCAAACAAAATCCTCGGCAAACATTTATGCAATAGACTGGCCTTTGCGAACAAGTTCGATTGATAGGAATCGTTGGATATTTCACCAGCAAGGCTGGGAAAATCCATCGGTGACAGTAACGATAATGGAGGAAAATATTGGAGATAAAGTATGCATCAGAAAAGAGATCGATTCAGTCAAGGTCAATGGTCGGCGCTTGTCGAACGACATGGATCACGTACAAGAAACCGCGCTTGACGGAGGACTCCTTCTTCTGGTTTTTGCAGAAGGATCTTTTGACGATATATTAAAAATAACTTCACTCGATTTAAAAAACACCAACCTGGTTGCTCCGAATGAAGTCATTGGAGTCAAGGAAGTTCTACATGAAACCGTTAGGATGACCTACATTGGACTAATCGTGGAAGAAAGGGTTTTCCGGATTGCTCATTCAAAAGATTTTTTTGAAATATCATTCCCCAATGATTGACAATATGTCTCATTTTCGTCATATATAAGCATCAGGTTACGTGCGATAATTTCAATCACACCATAACATCAGAGAAAACTCATGCAGGCACGAATACTCATCCCATGGAAAGACTGCGCATACGACGGGCAATCGCGTGTCACTGAATATTTGCGCGAACGTGGTTTCGTAAAAACAAATGAAGATAATGATCAAGAAATATTTCAGCGCGGAAACTTACTTGGCAATCTTACTTCGTTCGATATGCGTAAGATCAAAACATGCGTCCGTTTGTACCGCAAAGGAGACTTTCTTGTGGTCAAATATATCATCAGTGCTTTTGGTCAATTTTTCAGCGAAGATGATGTGGCGTTTTTTGATTTGGAATGCAAAGAGATCGAGGCCGTTGCACTTGGTACTGAAAGAGTCCCTCCTGAAATCTGGGAAGACTATGAAGAATTTGTGAAAAATGGTTGGATAAAGTTCCTGAAAGGCTTGACAATCCCAATGCTACTGCTGGCGTTTGTTGCTGGCGGAAGGGCGATTCTCTCTGGCTCTTTTGAGAATGAGAAGATTCCACAACCAAGCGGTGATTCGTCATATGTCGCCTCGGATTCTCCAGCCGTTTACTTGATTCCGTTCGAGGGTTTCCCAGAGATGATGGCACAAGAACTTGCATCCTGGCTTTCACGGGACCTTGGGGTGTTCGTGAAAGCGATGCCGGCCGCTGCCATGGATTTTGCCCATTTCAATGCGATTAGAAACCAGTATGTTGTAGAATCTTTTTATGAAGGAATGTGGGAAATTTCATCGAGGCTTCCCGAGCGAACGGAGCGAACCGCAATAATATTTCTCACCGATCAAGATCTATATGTGGAATCAGCGAATTTCCGTTTTGTATTGAGTTCCCACTGGGGAGAACGGTTGTCAATCGTCGGCACCGGGCGATATGGGCGTGCAAATGAAGCTGCACATGATCATTCCCAACGATTTCAGATCAGAACGCTTAAGCTGCTGAAACGAACCATCGGATTACAGTATTTTGGGTATGAAAGAGCCAGTGATCCCGAAAGCCTCATGTATTCACCGGTCTCGGAAATTTCCGATTTAGACCGGATGGACTTGAGCAAATGGTAGTTAGTTGATACAACATGGTCAAACGTTTGCTTTTCCAAATCCCAACATTATGAAACCTTCTTTCCAGTCCATTGCCGCCACCCACGACGATGACAACCGGGTCGCCACCTGGAACAGCCAAAACGTCACCCACGATGTGGAAGGCAACATAACCTTCGGCCCGCTCCCCGGCGAAGCCAACTTCGTCAACTACAGCTTCGACGCCCGCAACAGATTGACCGGCGTCGGCGGGGTGACCTATCAGTATGACGCCG
>JAFIGC010000256.1 GCA_020831635.1 Verrucomicrobiota bacterium
TCAATCTTCATGGTGAGGTCATTGCTTTCCTCGTCCTCGTCCCGCGTCATTTGCTCCAAATCGGCGACTTCAAGGTTGCCGGTTTGAAGCGCGTCGGAATCGATTTTCATCGTCCGGTCCCGTTCTTCCGGCAGATCGTCGTCCAAGCCAGAAAGTTCCTGGGTGCTCACCCGAGAGGCTTCTTGGGTCAATTTGGAAATATCATCCACATCGATTTTGGAAGTGCGGGTAGGGGAATCGTCATCATCCTCGATATTCAATTCGGCGGTGTTCAACTCCATGGTCTTGTCCGCCTCATTGTCCGTGTCATCTGTGTTCAGACCTCGCTGCGGCGCCTGCACGTCTTCGGTATCGATCATGATTTGGGCAGTGGCATTTTTGGAGGCCTCCATGAGTTGATCCGCATTCGGGAGCTTTTCGCCCTCCGGGCTCTCGGCACGGCGGGCCTTGCGAATTTTGGCATCATCGGGCAACGAAATTCGGGTTGTGGCCCCCTTGTTGGCTTCATTGACGCTTTTGGGCGTTCCGGCTTTCGGACCTGCTTGATCCAACTCGTCCGTCTCCGTGGCGCCGGCAGCCGACTCGCTGACGGAAACCTTGGGCAGGGGGCGTTGCTTCGGTTTGTTTTTCACCGAATTCGGGTCCGGGCGTTTGATCTGCAATGTTTTCCGTTTATTTGTCGACATGGGGTGCTCCTGATGTTCAGTTGACGGGAGGGACAAGCCTCCGCTCAATTTCGAGGTTGCTACACTCTACGGGTTTCAGGGGCCTTTCGTCAAAACATTATCTCGAAAAAACGCTTGGAAAATCCATTTTTCGACTGAAGTTGGCCTCCATGACCCATTTTCGCGCCCCAAGGGGATTGAAACAGCATCTTTTTGACGTCCTTCCACCTTGGTTTGCAGACCACGCAAG
Organism: Verrucomicrobiota bacterium; assembly: GCA_020831635.1. GTDB lineage: Bacteria > Verrucomicrobiota > Kiritimatiellia > SS1-B-03-39 > UBA6053 > PXAS01. Next base: position 916 of record JAFIGC010000256.1, read on the forward strand.
GAGTATGCCTTGGCGTCAAAATCCTACCCCGTACCGAGTTTGGATCTCCGAAGCCATGCTTCAACAAACCCGCGTGGAAACAGTCGTCCCGTATTTCCTGCGTTGGATGGATGCGTTTCCGAACGTGACGGCACTGGCGGATGCCCCCCTGGAAACCGTTTTGAAGACTTGGGAAGGGCTGGGGTATTACGCCCGCGCCCGCAACTTGCATCGGGCCGCAATCGTGGTCCGTGACCAATATCAGGGGCAAATCCCGGATGATCCCGATCTGCTGGGGGCTTTGCCCGGCATCGGACCTTACACCCTGGCCGCCATTCAAAGCCTGGCCTTCGGACGTCCCATGGCCGTGTTGGATGGCAACGTGGAACGGGTGCTTTCCAGGGTGCTGGCTTCCGACGCCCCCATAAACGATCCCAAGGTCAAAAACGGACTCCGCGACTTGGCCGGACGTCTGATGGGCGACACGGATCCCCGCGTTTTCAACGAAGCCATGATGGAGCTGGGCGCCACCGTGTGCCTGCCCCGAAATCCCCGTTGCACCCTTTGCCCGCTACACCCCCTGTGTCGCGGGGCGAAAACCGATCCCACCCGCTTCCCCGTGAAGTTAAAGAAAAAAAAGATCCCCGTGGTGGAGGTGGGGGCGGCCGTAACTTGGCGAGATCCGGAAACCTTTCTCATTGCCAAACGGCATCCGGAAGGCCTGTTGGGCGGCATGTGGGAATTTCCCGGCGGCAAACGCGAGGCGAACGAAAGCCTGGTCGACTGCGTGAAACGAGAATTGCAGGAAGAACTTGACATTCGCGTGGACGTGAAGGATTTTTTCCTACACGTACGTCATACCTTCACGCATTTTCACCTGTCCATGCACGTTTTTCATTGCAAATGGAACGGGGATGCGCCGAAGGCCTTGGATTGTGCCGATTTTCGTTGGGTGCGTTTTGCCGATTGTGTCAAACTCCCCTTTGGAAAAGCCGACCGGCAGGTGTTGGCGGCCTTATCCACCTTGGCGGATAATTCAATTCTCCCAATCAAATTCTCACAAAAAAATAACCATTGAACGGTTGAAAAATCCACGGAAGAATTTAAGGTTATACATATGAATATTTCAACGAAAATTTCACGTCGTTTTTTCCTCGGCACAGGAGCCGGCGCCACCGCATATGCCTTGCTGCCCGGTCCGCTTCGCGCCGCCGAAGGGGGGGGCGCTGGCGGGCCCTTGGACACCGTCGCCATCCTGCACACCACCGATTTGCATGGCAACATTTTGCCCACCGCCACCTATGACGGTGTGACCGATGTCGGCGGATTGGCCCGCTGCGCCACCCGCATCAAGCAATGGCGCCGCCAAAACCCACACAGCATGGTTGTCGATATCGGCGACCTGTATCAGGGAACCGCCGCCGGATACCAAAGCCGCGGGCGCATCATGACCCGATGCCTCAATCATTTGGATTTCGACGCCTGGATCGTGGGCAACCATGAATTCGACTGGGGCATCGAAGCCGTCCATGGCGCCATCGAACATTCCCGCATGCCCGTATTGGCCGCCAACACCTCCTTCGACGGCGTGGAAAGTTGGAAAGAAGCGAAACGCGACCAAGCGAAAGTCTTTCCCTACATCTTCAAAGAACTCAACGGGTACCACATCGCCTTCGTGGGGCTCACCACGCCGGGCATGGCCAACTGGTTTTTGCCCGAATTGGTGAAAGGCTTCGAGGCCTTCGACCCCATCCCGGTGCTCAAAGCCACCCTGGCCGAAATCAAACCCCGCAAGCCCGACGCCATCATTCTCGGAACCCACATGGGCGTGCGCCCCTGGTCCACCGAAGACGACGCCGCCAACCGACTTTTTGGCCTCACCAAAGCCTGTCCCGAAATCGACGCCATTATCGCCGGACACACCCACCGCGATCAACCCAACATGCGCGTCAACGGCATTCCGTATACCCAAGCCAATTATTTCGGCATTCACATGGGACGTTTGGATTTGGTGTTTGACCGCGACAGCCGCAAGCTTGTGCATGTGCAGCCCATGACCTCGTACATGGACAGCTCCGTGGCCGTGGACCCGGAAATCGTCTCCCTGGTGCGGGACGAACTGGAGGAAGCCGAAGCCCACATGGACCAAGTCGCCGGCACCCTTGCCGACAAGCTCGAAATTCGAAATTCCCCCGGCAATCCCAGCGATCTCGAACGCCTGATTGGCAGTTCCATCCACGCCGGACTTGCCCAACGCGACATTCCCGTGGATGCCGTGTTGCACGGGCTGTTGTTTGCGGACGACGGCATTGAACCCGGAGAAAAAACCGTACGCGATCTCTGGGGAATTCTGCCCTTCGAAAACTTCGTCGTCACCGCCGAGGTGACCGTGGAGCAGCTCAAGGCCATCATGGCCGAGGTCTATGAAAATCCGAGGCAACTCCGTTCACTCATCGGACTCCGCGTGATCACCGAGGGCCGGGGCCAAAACCTGCGGGTGCAAGAAATTCAGGACAAAAACGGCGAGCGGCTTCCCGAGGACCGACGCATTCACCTGGCCCTCAATTCCTATGATTCCGCATCCGGCGGAGGCAGATACCGACAGATGTACGAAATGCTTTCCCAGCCCGCCGCCAAACGCACCCTGCACGATCTGCAAACCCGGGCCCTGATGGTGGAATATTTCCAAAACAACCGGCCCGTGACACTCGAGGGATTACTCTAACTCCTCCTAATCCTAATCCTAATCCTAATCTTACTCCTAATCGTAATCCTAATTTTGGAAAAGCGGGCGGTGGCTTTAGCCGCTGGTCGTAATATTCCCGGTGATGGACAGTGGATGCCACCCAAAGGGGCGAGCGGCGGCTTCAGCCCCTGCTCGCAACCTTCCTCCAGCGTCGTAAGGACGGTTCCGGTAAAAGAGCCCTACTTTGTAGCATTTTCATGACCAAAAAGCTACAAAGTATGACCCCTTTCCGTTGAAAGGCATTCGACATCAAGAACTTGTGATAATGTTAAAATGCACGGGCTGACCCATCGGGCTCAGTTAATGTCCATTTGCATGGTCCCCGGAGTAATAAGCGCGGCGAAGCCGCTTTGGAGTGCGTGTAGCGAGTGCAACGAAGATACCGCTTTGCAGAGCCTTGGGGGTGGGACGAGCTTTTTCGTTTGGCAGCGGTCAAAGCGGTAGCTTCGCGGGGTTCGCTACACGTACTCCAAAGACGCTTCGCGTCGTAAATTACTCCGCCCTCGTCATTCCAAAATCATTGAAAAAGAGGTCAGAAAAAGGGGCCGTACTTTGTAGCAATTTTTTTCAGCTTAAACGCAACAAAGTACGGCCCTTTCGGCGGGGGCGCGGCGAAGGCGAGAAGAGCAGGCGGCGACCGCCGGACCTTGAGCCCGAGCCGACCCGTCAGGGAAATCAACGCGCCCCGCTTGCGGGGCACCGCCTGGGGGCGTAGGGGGCGAGTTCGCGGGGCTGGCGCGATGGCTGCGGGGATCGGGGGCCTGCAGCAGCCAGCGTGACAGCTATGGGTAGGGGGTGAAGCGAGCGAGGGGGCGAGTGCTGGTGGGGCGCCCCCTGCTACGGGGAGGAGCGCCGGCGCTCGGGGACGGGACAGTCGAGGAGCTTGCGACGAGTCCGCCCGGGGCTGGGACCGCCGGGAAGGCTCGGGGGTTCAGGGGGCGAGTCTTGCGGGCGG
>JAFIGC010000257.1 GCA_020831635.1 Verrucomicrobiota bacterium
CATTTCCCTCTGCGCCCTCCGCGCCCTCCTGTTCAAAAAATTCGGCGGACTGGAACGGAGAAAGGGAATCCCTATCCATGCGATCTTCGGCTCACACGGAACGATGTTCAACTCGTGTCCAAACCGAGATGTGTCCAAAGGGCAGCACAAGGGTGCGGGGCTCTTTCTTCCCAAGGCCTTTCCATTTTTGCCTCAGGTGCCATTCACCCGCGAGACAAGCTCACGGGGGCTCTTCCAACAGATAATGACGGCTGCGACCTCCGTCGGGGGACGGCTGAAGCAATCCAAAACCCACTCAAACGATCGCATAAAGAAACCCGTCCTCGGCGAGGACAAAGGCTTTCCCCCGATGGATCGCGGGCACGGATTCATACACCCGCGCCCCCAAACGAACGCTCCACAGGGGTGTGAACCCGCTTCCATCCGCCAACAGGCGGATTCCGTGCACCCGGTTGGAGGCGGTCGAGGGGATGACGGCCAGATCCCCGGCCACGGCGGGCGCGGTGATGCCGCCGCCGGGATGCGTCCACCGCAGCTTTCCGTCGGCAAGATTCAGGCAGCGGATCTCCGCCTTGGGCGGCACGGCCCCGCTCATGGCGCTCATGGAAACCAAGAGATGCCGGCCCCAAAGGGCCGGGGAAGCATTCATGCAACCGGTTTGGGGCCGCCACTCCCATTGGATCGCCCCGGTGGCCGCGTCCAACACGCACAGTCGCTTTCCGCCCATGGGCACGATCAGCAGACCGTCCACCGCGATGGGGGCACCGCTGTCGGGGGTGCCGCCACAGGCGAATTTCCACAACAAATCGCCGTTCTCCGCGTCAAAGGCATACACAAAATGATCCCAGGATCCAAAAAAGACCCGTCCTTGGTCCACGGGTGGCTCGGGATGCGCCCCGGCGGCGGAACGATATCGCCAAATGATTTGCCCGGTGGAGGTGTCGAGACAGTTGAAGTATCCGTCCACGGAAGGAATGTAGGCCTTGTTTCCCTCGATATTTGCGGAGGACCAGACCCAGCCGAGGGTTTGCTTCCAGCGGGGTTCCCCGGTGGCCGCATTCAGGCAGAGAAATTCCCCGCTTCCCCCTTGCTGCCCGACCAGCAGCCCGCCATCCGGGGTAACCGCGGGCGCGCCGGAAATCGCGCCGCTCATTTCATAACGCCATTTTTCCTGACCGCTCTCCGCGTCGAACGCAAACACGAACCGACAGGGCGCCCCGACATACACCATCCCGTCCGCCGCCGTGGGTTTGGATTGATGCACCCCTCCGCAGCCATGTTCATCCGCCCGGATCCAGCGGCCATTCACTTTCGCATGGATCAGCAGCGGATGTGCCCAGCACAAGGCTCCCTCCTGTAGGTGAATGCAGCGCATCGTGAGGGCGCTGTCGGTGTACACGAGATGCTCCCCTTCCCCGGCCAGATCGGCGTACACGCCAAAACCCGCCGGACGACAGCGCCAAAGCTCCTCCCCCCGCTCCGAGCCGTCCCGGAACGCCTGCACGGTGCCGTCCACGCCCGCGCACACGACCCGTCCGTGCAAACAAAAGGGCGCCGAACGAATCCAGTGCGGGGTGTCCGCCTCCCAGCGCACGCTTCCGCTTTCCCGGTCCAAACAAAAAAGCGTTCGGGTGGCGCTGCCCACATACACCCGGTCATCCGATACCGTCACCGGGGAAAACAATTGAAAGCACCTGGACTCCCGTCCGCAAAGTTTCCGGGTCCACTTCGGCAAACCCGTTTCGCGGTCCAGGCAGTGGATCACGCCATCGTTGGACCCAAAAAGCAGATCGTTTCCGTTCAAGCTCAGGCGAACGTTCACGGCGGCCCCGGCGCGATACACCCAGGCCATGCGATCTTCGTCCGCCATTCCAAAACCTCTTTCTCCCGCCGCGCCTTGCACGCGCAGTCCGAAAACCAACCCGTCTTCGGTTCCCACATACACCCGGGTTCCGTCGGAGACCGGCTCCGCGAAAACCGGTCCCACGGGAAAGTCCCAAAGTTTTTCGCCATTGTCTTTCGCGCACACGACGCGATGATGGGCGAAAAAGCAATTGGGTTGACCCCGGATGACTTGCACCCCGTCGGTGTAGGCCAAAATTCCGTGGCCCCCGCCCATACGGGCGGTCCCCATGCGGTAATCCGCGTGACCGGCGGGACTGGCGCTCACCTCTTCGCCGGTTTCCGAATCGAACACCCGCAACGAACGCATGCCGTCCCGATTTTGCGGACCCAATTCCAAAGCCGCGAGCCCCACGGGGGTCTCCACCAGCGAACTGGCCAGCGCGGGAGTGACATAACTTTGGGGGAACACATGCTGTTTGGCGTGTTTCGTGTCCGGCCAGAGGCGCGGAGCCGCCCAAATCATCTCCCCGGAACGCAAATCCCGGCACCAGGCGCGGACCCGCATGCCCGGCGCACTAGTGTAAACCCTTCCGTCGCGAACCAGCGGGGCGGCACCCCAGCCATATCCGGTTTCTCCCGTCCACGCGATCCGTCCCTGCGTCGGACCAGGTGCGGACGTGTGCGCGGTGTGGGAGGCATTTCCCCCATAGACGGGCCAATCCCGATCACGATCCGACGAGGGGGATGGAACCGTTGGATCGGCCCCATGCGTTTCGACTGTTTCGTCCCGAAGAAGCGACACAAGCGGAAACAAGCGACGATAAGCCCGGTCCACACAAGAAAGAAGGCCCCGTTGCAGGTCGCCGCCGGTGGCCTCGATGGCGGCGATGTCCTCCAGAAAATCGGTCATATCCGCCTCACACTGCTGGAGAATCAACATCCAGGCCCACAGGCCCGTGATCCGTTCCCCGACATTTTCCGGGGTCGACGGCGTGGAAAGGGCGAGTTGCGTCAGCGTTTCTAAAAAAGGGTCCTGCACTTGAAAATTTTGAGGCGCGGTCATGTGGGAAAGATTCCTGAAGAAAGGGGTGCGGGTGAGGATACTTCCATAATTGTCGGGGGACTGCAATCATCAAAATCGACCACTGAAAGGCAGAGCAACTGACAATATGAAGCATCATAAAGTTATAACTTGCAAATCGTAAAGTTTAACTTTATGATTTGCAACATGTGGATTCCACGTCTTCTTGAAACTGAATTGAAACGCCGGTCGGTCTCTCGCCCGGTGGTGGTGGTGTCCGGCGCGCGACAGACGGGCAAAACGTCTTTGGTGCGCAGGGTGTTTCCCGATCACGCGTATGTGAGCCTGGATTTGCCGAGCGCGGCGGAATTGGCGGAACGCGATCCGGCGCTCTTTCTGAAAGACCATCCCGCCCCTCTGATTGTGGACGAGGTGCAATATGCGCCGGGTTTGTTTCGTCATCTGAAACAGGAGGTGGACCGGGATCGGGATGCGATGGGTCGGTATATTTTGACGGGCTCCCAGCCGTTTCCCCTGATGCGGGGCGTGACGGAGTCGCTGGCGGGTCGGGTGGCGATTTTGCAGTTGGGCGGGTTGAGCTGGGCGGAAATTCATGCCGCGGGTTTTGATCCATCCATGGAGGAACTCCTGCTGAGAGGCGGGTTTCCCGAATTGTATCGGCGACCCGAGCTGACCCCCCGTGATTTCTTTCACGATTATGTGGCCAGTTATTTGGAGCGGGATTTGCGTGCCCAAATGCAGGTGGGCAGTTTGCGGGATTTCGAGCGTTTTCTGAGAGCGGTGGCTTTGCGCACGTCGCAACTGCTGAACAAGGCCGAACTGGCCAGGGATGTGGGGGTGAGCGCACCCACGGCGGCCGCCTGGTTATCGGTTCTGGAGCGTTCCGGCATGGTGACCTTTTTGGAACCCTGGTTCTCCAACCGGACGAAATCGCTGGTCAAGACCCCCAAGATCCATCTCTTGGATACCGGGTTGGCCTGTTTTTTGATGGGCGCGGGTTCGGAGGCGGATCTGCGTGGATCTCCGTTCATTGGCGCACTTTGGGAAAGCCGGGTATTCATCGAGATGAAACTTCACCTCGACGCGGGGATCGGAAACGGTCAGTTGGCGTTTTGGGGCGACCGGGGAAAAGAGGCGGATTTCATGTTGCACCGCGCCGGAAAGGTGAGACTGGCGGATGCCAAGTGGACCGCACACCCCAAAGGCGCGGGTTCTCTGGAACGCGTCCGGCAGGAATTCGACCCTCCGCCGAATGTGACCGTGTTCTGCCGGACACCCAACCGTTATCCGCTTTCCGATCATGCCACCGTCGTAGCGTTGGATGGCGTGGCGGATTGGTTGCAAGATGCGGAATGAACTGTTTCCGAACGTCGGAAGCCGTTTTGCCGCGTCTTCCGGCGCTCGGAAAACACGGGAGAAGGGCATAGATCAAGTTACAATGTGTGTCTGTGAAAGTTCATCCCCGGCAAAGCATCGGAAAACCAAACACGTCCGGTCTGACATTTGCCCCCCGGGAGCACCGGAGGCATGCGCGAAGCGCCCTGGAGTGCGTGTAGCGAGTTCTACGAGCTACCGCCCTGCCCCCATTGCATGGGATTCACCAACTGGCGTGAATGGCACGAACTTAAGGAGTATTTCAAGAGAATTACCGGTGATTTCGGTTCCATTTTCGGGCCGAAGGTCCGAGCAAATACCAGCCCAGTCCG
>JAFIGC010000043.1 GCA_020831635.1 Verrucomicrobiota bacterium
GCTCCATGATCTTGCACGCCTTCTTTGCAAATATCTCACGGATTCAGGATAAAAATATTTTATTTCTTTTAGACCGGAAAAAAGGGAGTGCGACCCCGTTGGGGTAGTCAAATGGGGGTTGGAAACGGTTCCCGGGGCGTTGCCGCCGGGCTGATGAGTGCGACCCCGTTGGGGTCAATGGGGAATGGCATCCCATACCTGAATTTACATGCCAACGGGATGCCAGTCTTCCCGATAATATAAAGTAAATTTCAGAAAACCTCAGGTTCCGGCCAAATGGAATGCTGTAGCAACAGATGAAAATTAAAAACTACTGCTAATCTTAAGCGCTGGAACAAAATAATAGAGAATCTGAAACGACACATGCACACATGTCGTCACGAATATCGCATAAATTATCGATTTGACGCAAACGACAGTGTAATATTTCATCTTTTTCTTGTTGATTTTCACAGCAATAAGCCTCACTGGTGACTTTAACTATAGACAGAGTAACCGAAGCTATTGGTTTGTGTCGAGGCAAAAACGACGCAAATAAGCCATGGGGGCGGCGCATCGAAAACCATGGGGGCGGCGCATCTTGCGCCGGAATCTTCAGCACAAAGAAAGCTCATCCATCCAATCTGACTTCCACACGGGAGACGCGCACCCTTTTCCTGCATTTGAGCCTTGGAAAATGGTGTGAAAGATCAGGCAGAGGAAAAGCGGTAGCTTCGTTGCACTCGCTACGCGCACTCCCTCCGCCGTCCCGCGAGCGGGACTATGGCGGGCACGCCAAAGCGGCTTCGCCGCGCTCTTTACTCCGAAACCCATGTTCATTTATAGCATTCATAATGAACGCTACAAACGTACATGCAGGTGGAAAAGGTTGACCTCAACACCTGCATTTGGGAGATTTCTCAATGAATCACCCTCTTGCGCCAAATTCATTCAATCTTCCACGACGCCACTTCCAATCAGGCATCACATTGGTCAACAGCCTGTAAAAGCCAGGACCGTGATCATGCACCTGCAGGTGACACAATTCATGGACAATCACATAGTCGATACAGGGAGAAGGAGCCTTGATGAGTTCAGGATTGAGGGTGATGATCCCGGATGGCGAACAGCTTCCCCAACGGGAACTCATCTTTCGTAATCGCACCGGAACCTTTTTGCCCCTGGCAAAGGCAAGCAGCTTTTGGTTCTTTCGAACCCGCTCAGGCAGGTAGACGGACGCTTTTTCCCTGTACCAGGCTTCCACCAACTTTTGGGTCACCTCTCGATCCTGAAGATCCGGAAGTTCCACTTCCAACCGCCCACCCCGCAGTTTTACAGAGGGTTTTGTTCCCGTGACCCTTTTCAGGATATATTGTCGCCCCAGATAATAGACGGATTCACCGGACCGGTATCGCTTGGGACCGGGGAGAGGATGAAATTTTGAGAATTCCTTTTGGTGCCTGACAATCCATCCCGTCCGCTTGCGGACCCGGGATTGGATTTCCTCCCGGCTCTTGCCTTCGGGCACGTTGACCACCACCCGGAGATCCGGATACACCTCGATTTTCAGACGGGACCCTGTGGACTCCCGTACTTCATAGGCAAGAGTCTGATTGCCATAAAGGATGTTTTCGATTCTCGGTTCAGCGGGCATGGTGCTTCTTGGCAATCGAGATGCAATCTTCCACGACCCGATCCATACGTTCGAGATCGAGTTCCATTTCGTTCTCCTCCAGAAACCGGACCAGAAACTCATCCATGTCATTCCGCATCCGGTTTTGGGCGTCCTCGTCTTTTGCCCATTGAACTTTCACATGCCGCCGGATGATCTCGTCCAGAGCGAACGACATCTCGACATACCGGTTTTTGTCCTCATCGGTTTCGGGCTCCCCGACATGAAACACATCCACCACCGCGCCATAAAAAGCCCTGGGAGCGTCCTTGCCCCGCAAAGCGGGGGGCACGGATGCGTCGGAATGGTTCAATACCGCCTCCATTACGTCCTTCGCTTTTGAAAGATACGCCGCCGCGGATATGCGCTGGTTCCTGTAATCCTCAATCGCCTTTTCCAGAATTTTGGAGAACTTGCGATAGAAAAACGGGTCCTCGTCCCACTTCTCGGTCAGGGTCTTTTTGGTTCGGAAGGCGATGGTGTCCGCCTTCGACGCGTCGGAATGCAGCTTTTCAAGCTCCTTCCGAAACTCCGCTTTCTCGAAAATATTGGTGGGCGGGGTGATTTGTTCCACCTCATGGCTGGTCACATAACTGTCCACCAGCTTGCGAACCCGTTCTTCGTACACGGAAAAATCGACCGTTTCCGCATACCGCCGTTTGACCGAAGCCCGCAATTTTAGAAAAAAGGCCAGATCTTCCGTATAGACATCGATGCGCTCCTGCGGAACATCCTGGTAGAACCTCACGGTGGAAAAGGCCGTGGCCAATCGACGGTTGAAAGCCGACAGTTTCTCATAGAACAGTTCTCGTTGGTCCTCCGGGGCAAGCGACACTTCGAAAGCCTCCTCATCATTTTTGTTCTTCACCCCCCTGAACACATCCCACAGCTCGGAATGGGCCTGGGGCAATTCCCGGATCTCCTCACGAACGTCCCGCACCGCCCCCATCAAATCCTCTTTTTCGTAATCCGGCAGGGTCGCGTATAAATCCATGGCATCCCCCAGTTCCTGGATGATGCCGTAATAATCGACAATGAATCCGAAGTCCTTGCCCTCATACAGCCGATTCACGCGGGCGATGGCTTGAAGCAGGCTGTGGTTTTTCAAACTCCGGTCCACATACAGCACCGCGTTGCGGGGAGCGTCGAATCCCGTCAACAGTTTGTGCACCACGATGATGATCTCCGGTTCGGTGTCGTATTTGAACGCATGAATCAGTTGCTCGTTGTAGGTCTTCTCATCCCCGTATTTTTCCATCACTCGGGCCCAAAACCGCTGGACCTCGTCATCCGAAGCCTCATACACATCCTCATTGTCCTCCCGGGTATCCGGGGCGGAAATCAACACCTCGGAACTGACCTTCCCCAACTCGTCGAGAAATTTTTTGTACCGGATCGCGGAACGCTTGGAGTCGGCGGCCAACTGACCCTTGAACGGGGTGCCCTGCCAGTTTTTGCTAAAGTGCTCGCTAATGTCGTGGGCGATGTTCCACTGACGCGATTTGGCTTTGTAGAGCTGGTTGGTGGAGGAGAATTTCCGTTTCAGGTCCCTCACCTGGTACTCCCCCAAACCTTCGGCAACCACCCCGAATGCTTTGTCCAACGCCGCTTCATTCACCTGCTGATACGCGATCCTTCCCTCGTAGAGCAGGGGCACCACCGACTGGTCCCCGACCGCGTCCTGAATGGAATAGGTGTCGATCATGCCCCCGAATTTTCGGGCAGTGTCTTTCTCCACTCCCATCAACGGGGTGCCCGTAAAGCCGATGTAACAGGCGTTCGGCAACACGCGTTGCATCTGCGCGTGGATCTTGCCGTACTGGGTGCGGTGACTCTCGTCCACCAGCACGAAAATATCCCGCCCCGTGATTTCCGCCTTCTTCTTCACCGAGGCCTCGAATTTGTTGATCACCGTGGTGATGATCGAGGCCTTGTGGCTCTTCAACAGGCGCAGGAGATCCGCGCCCGTCTTCGCCCGCTCCGGGGTTTTGCCCGTCCGCAAAAAGGTTTTCCAGATCTGGTCGTCCAGATCGACCCGATCCGTCACCAGCACGATGCGGGGATCGGGAATCGACGGTTCCAAGGCCAGGGCCCTCGCCAGCATCACCATGGTCAGCGATTTCCCCGATCCCTGCGTATGCCAGACCACCCCGCCTCTGCGTCGACCCTCCTCATCGGTTTCCAGCACCCGGGCCATGGTTTTTTTCACCGCGAAATACTGCTGATAGCGGGCGATCTTTTTTTCCGACTTTTCGAACAGCACAAAGCGGTGGGTCAGCTCCAGAAGCCGGTCCGGACGGCACAGGCTGATCAAGGCCCGGTCCTGATCGGTGACCAGACGCGGTTCCGCCGCCTGCTCCGCGTAGACGTCCAACAAATAGCGGTATTGATCCTGAAACACCGCCCGCTCGCGGTCGGCGGAGATGGGAAGGTTCACCAGCCGTTTCATCTCCTCCTCCGGGATCTCCGATTCCCGCCAGGAGGCCCAAAACGGCGCGGGCGTTCCCGTGGTCGCGTACATGGCCTCGTTTTTCGAGAGCGCCATCAGCACCTGGGAAAACACGAAAAGCCCCGGAATCTCCTCCCGGCGCTGGTTGCGGATGTGCTGGGAAATCGCCGACTTCATCGCGTCCTTGACGTCCGGACGCTTGCACTCGATCACCACAAAAGGAATCCCGTTCACATAACACACGATATCCGGACGCCGGGTTTTGTCAGGGGACTCCGCCCGCGACACCTCTACCTCATCGCAGACATGGTAGACGTTGGTTTTCGGATTTATCCAGTCGATGTAGTGAAGCTGCGGACTCTTTTTGATGCCCTGCACCTCCTCGTCAAAACTCTTGCCCAACACCAACAGATCGTAGATCTTTTCGTTTGTCCGCACCAGTCCGTCGAACGGCACCGACTTCAACGCATCCACTGCCGCGCGAATATTGTCCTCGCCAAATGTATATTCCCGCCCCTTCACCTCAAAGCGGTTCATCTTCGCCAACTGCTTCGCCAGAACCCCCTCCAACAGCACATTCCCGTACTTTCCGCCCCGCTCAACAAACGCCTCCTGCGGACGCAGGTACGTGTACCCCAGCCGCTGCAGCACCTGGATGGCGGGGATCTGGGAAATATGGTCTTCTTGGAAGGAGGGGGTGCTCATTCCGCGATCCCTCGTGTCATTGTGCCGAAGGCTCGAATTACTGAAAACTCGCCAGAGAACTTCGAACGCTCAATCCGCCATACCCGCCAGTTCGAAAAATCATGACCATTAGGCCAATTGTACATGGAAAGAATGGTTTGGTACGGGCCACTATCAGTTCCCAGTTCCTCTACCACCTGTTTCTTCCAAGAATCGTCTAAAGTATGCAGTACGCCCTGATCAATCAAGAGAATAGTCGGCGTCGTCTCACCACTGAATCGTGCCGCACGTAAAACCAAGTCTAGTAGCAACAATTGTTGTTCAGCACATGACAGCGATTGATATTCACACCAATGTCCTTTTGTGCAATTAGTCTTACCTTCCAACCTACCTGTATCATTTATCCGGATTTCATCTAGAAATCGAGGCCTCCTGCTCGCAAACGTACAGATAACCGCCCTTGTTTCTTCAGGGGAAAAGCCAATATATTCGCCCAAAGCCTCAAGGAGATCTGAGTTCATTTTTTCCTCAGGCACTTGCTCGAAGTTATCGTATTTTGGCTCTCGGAACGGGTCACGACAGTAGATAAGGTGGAAACCACTAAAAACATATGGGAAAGGCGCATCCTCAAGCTTGATCGAAACCGAATCCGAGAAGTCAAAACGCCACTTTCTTTGTGTGTTTGAATAGGTCACCATCTCAAGCCATGGTCTGTCGTTGTGAAGCAAAGGGAGCCGATCTTCAGCAAAACGATACCGCCCCAGGAGGGATAAAAAATCGCAAAGCACAGACTTCCCTGTACCATTATTTCCTAGAAGAAGAGTCCGTGGAGCGAATGAAATGTGTTGTTCTCCCAAGAAAGGACCAATGTTTGAGAAACGCGCCTCTTTAAGGATTCCGTTGCCCACCCAGACCCCGCTAACCTGCAAAGCGATTTTTTCTTCATGATCTGACTTCCACCTCCTTAATAGTTCGGGAGAATATCGCATACGATCAGAGTCTATGATTGTCGCATGATTGCTACACAACCATATCCCATTGTCGAAAGACCTTCTGTCAAGCGTAGCCATATTGGGATCCGCACGTGGCCCACTATCTGGTGAAGCCGACACAATATGCGCCGCTATCCCAAGCCCGGCGACACCCTGCCCATTCGCCTCAGGGCCTTTTGTTTTGTTGTTACAAGTCGGGCATGAACATTCCAACCCGGCCCGATCAGCTAGCTTCCGCTTCACAGAAGGTGCGAATTCATCCCTTGCCGATTTCGATTTATTCTTTGCTGCCATTGCTTATACCTCCACCTTATGTTGTCTTGTTGACAACTGAATCACCGAGGTTTCGGACATATAAATATTTTGGTGGGAGGGGGGCATGGCGATTAGTATCGATTGGATTTTCGTGTTCCATCTGGATTGTAGCCTTCCGATCCGGGATAACCACAGGCATTCCAAATTTGATCAAAAAGAGGTTTCAACACCTGGTCCGCTAATCTCTCTTCAGAATCGACTAAGATTTCCCGCGTCAGCAAGTGATCCTGATCAATAGGATGGCTCCGGTCCCCTTCGCATCCATTACCGACAAACATAGCGTATCCACGCACATTCAAGAGAGACAAACTGACAGCATAGGGTGGAGAGCACTGCAAAACCGCCAATAGTTTTGCAATTTGTTCATAATATTGAATCATCATATTTTCCCATAAAATATTCATGATATACCCACGTCCATTCTTGCTGTATCGAGGATCGAGATAATCCGGATGGAGGAATTTCGCATTGACCACTTCAAAGAAACCATTCCGATAAACCTGGGTGTAACCCAGTGTTTTATCCTGGGAGTCGATTCGCTCGTTCCGAATACCGTCGAAATTGAATTCATAAAAAACATCATGCCTGGACAGCTTCACTAGCTTGTCATGATCCACTTGATAATTGGATATAGCACCTTGAAGCATAAGCACGTGCAAGACGATAAGTGGATCTCCATACATAGGCCGTGGCGCATCGCCTGAAATCAGCCGACTGATCCGATCCAGCCGAAAAGTCTTCAACCTCTCGCCCATTGCCTCATTGTCCACAAACGCCGAACGCAACTCCTGCACGTCCAGATCGTATTTTCCATTGGAATTCCTGCCGCAGAACCGCGTTAGTCCTTTATGAAAGACCATGTGAGGTGCTGTGAAGCTGCGGGGCACCCGCAAAATTAGGGCATGGTTGCCATTTTTCAGGTCCACAACCCGCGGACGATGCCCTTTCAACCTGGGTTGGACAAAATCACGCAGCAGGTTTTCGATAGTACCCAGTGAAGAATCAGCAATGAAGTTTTTCAACCCCACCAACTCTTTCGCGATCCCAGCATCCTCACGCATTCCATAGAGCAAGTCACCGCCATCCGTGTTGGCCATTGCCGTAACATCGCATAGAAACTCACGCTTCTGCTCATCTGTGACCAGACAAAAGTCCCGCTTGTAATCGAGATGTTTACTCTCCGGCACCTGGTCGTTGATCAGGCGTAAAAGGTCACTTTCTGAAATCGATATTATTGGAATATGCTGTAGGGACATAGTATTATCTCAACTTTTAGTTTTTTCGTTCAAGAAGAACTGATTTTTAACTTCCAGCATAAACTCATTTATAAAAGACCCAAAACGTTGAATTGAAATTGATGCACTGAAATTGTCACCACCATTTTTTGTTTGGTCGTAAAATGAAATATTATTCTGTTCTACTTTAAATCGGGCATGCGCTAGGGAATTGCGAATTCTGCTGCAAAACCTTTTTGGGTCCGTTGTATTGGTGCCTTCAGTTACAGTAAAGGATGATAGATCGATTTCACTAAAATTGATTGCATTGAACTCGGCTTGCTGTGGAAAAACGAAAAGCGGGTATGCCGCCATAATCAATGAGCCGATGTTTAGTGGGTCAATTTTATATTTTTCTCGAAACTCAACCAATAGTTCCCCAATAGTCTTTTTTTCATAAGTTGGGTCTAAAGCCCATTGACACCAGATCAATGATATATTACTTTGCACTACGATATTCCAATCTGTTTTTATGTTTAGATCATGTTTTGGCATTATAACTCCTGTTTTACGTTCTTATTTGGCCCGTCAGCAACTTCTGCATCAGGCCCTTTTTTTGGTTCTTTAACTCTACCAACTTTTTACTTTCAAGCTTGATCTCGCTGTCAGCATCTTGCAAGGCATCGATGATGGCATCCTGTTCCGCCAGCGAGGGTATGGGAACTTGAATTTTGGAAAAATCTTTCCATCGCAGGCTCCCCCGTCGGTCGACAGAGGAGTTAGTGGACGATTCAAAAATGTGCCGATACAAGTCGGTTTTGAACAGGTACATCAAAAAGTCAGGCCGAACGTGTTTTCCACATTCGAAAACAACATAAATGGGACTCACCAAGCCTTCATCATAACTATCCTGCAACCCGATGGATCCTTCTTCGACATGATTCGAGGGGAACCCAAGCCAATTCCTTCGGACGATCTTGTAGTTCGATAGATCCGCGCTGTGTACCTTTCGCCCAAAATAAGTCTCCGAATCCACAAAACCGGCGTATTTTGTACAGGACAAAACGCGGATCGATTTTACCGCTTTGTTTCGAACGCTTCGCTCTTTGGCAACCTCTCCCATCTTCGGGCACCACCAGTCGGCAGGGAGAGTGAAAATCCGATATCCAACTGTTTTTTTCGTTTCAAACCCCGGCAACCGCCGCTTTCCCGTCAGCAACTGCTGCATCAGCCCACGTTTCCGCTCCTCTTTCTCGCGAATCAGCTCTTCCTGCAAGCGGATGGCTTCATCCCAAACGGTGAGGATTTCCGCGATTTTCTTTTGCTCGGCGATAGAAGGGAGAGGAATTTCTAGATGCAGAAAACTACCTTTTGTAATCTTCACCATCGTTCCACTTGTCCCGTTCCCTATGGACGAGATTTTCCGTCTCATCATGGGTAGCCACAGGTAGTATGACAGCCATTTGATGTGAAGATCTTTACCGTTTCTAGGACTCAATTCCCAAATCAAATCAGAGAGGTACAGATTTTCATGTGTTTTTCGGACATAACAGACAGCCCCAACAAGATCCGGAGTGTTGGAACGGCTAATCAAAAGAGTGCCTGCCTTTACATGCGTCGATAAAATATTTTGCGTGGAAGTTTTGGATGCTTTGTTCTCGCGGGGATCGAAAACCCCGTTTTTGATGCAACTCAGCTTCAAGACCCCAACCTCTTCTTTACCTGCAACACGGTCCTCACAAATGGGGCTTTGGCCGGAAACCGGCTGATTGCAAATATTCTTTATCCTCGTCATTCGCCACTCCACCGGAATGCGTCCGGCGGGGGGATCTTTGAATAAGGATTGTTGGATAGAGTTTGCCATTAAGGTTGCCCCTCCATCAACCGATCCAGGATCTGATCGACTTGTTGCTGAAACACGGGGATCAACTCTTCGCCGGAGGGCAATCGGTTCCCCCCGATGCGAAGCTCCGGCGCGACAAGATTGAGCCCCTGCAAGGATTTGCTTTCCAGAAAACGGCGAAGCCGTGACGCTTGTTGTCGAGGTGATGCCTCGTCCCGGCATGCCTCCTCCAACATCACATGCAGTTGGCACAATGCCGGCATCACCGCAACCCAGTCCACTCCCTTGGGAATTCCTGGCCATCCAACCAACAGGGACCACCATTTTTCCCGGTCTCGAAGTGAATAGAGTACCCGCCTCCCATCCGACTGAAGATCCACCCAACCGGATTCCGACATTTCCGACAACGCCAGAGTCACCGTTGGGGCACCGTATCCGCATGCCCGAGCCATGGCCCGGGGGGAGCCGGAAGAATGTAGCAGAAGATAGTTCAGTAATTCAGCCCGCGCGTTCAAGCCCGTGAATGCGCGCAAGCGTAGCAACAGGGTTTCCGCGCCCACACCCGGGAAGGGTCCGCAAATCTTTCGGTTTTCATATGTGTTTCGTAGAAAGCCCCATTGTTGAAAAACCGGATCCAGCGTCCTCCCCGTTGGCATGGGCTCCGCATCCGGCCCCAGAAACAGAGGCATCGGCTGAATTTCGTCACTCCCCCAGGTTTGAATCGCCTTAAATTTTGATGTCAGGGTGGGGTCGCCTCGCTCCACCAAGCCGAGAAAAAGCTTGTACGGTACCACCTTGGTTTCCCGAAGCAACCGTTTGGCCCTGGACACGTTTATCCATCGTCCGTTCCGCTCCACCCATTCCACCATGCCGTCAAATAGCCGTTGATCCCGGCGTCCAACTTCACAGGTGAACATGATCAACGCCTCGGGATCGATTGGGGAATGTTTCCATTTCGCGCCATAGCCTTGCAGGCCCAGCGCCACCCATTGCCGCCAGGCCAGATCAAGCATCCGTTTCCGGAATTCCAATTTATAATCGTTTAGCTGCATCGGGGTATCCAATTTGTTGCAACATGCTTTTTGTCATCATAAAAAATCCATTGGAGGGATCGTGGCTCCTTGCCCAATGCACTGCGGCGACCAGTTCTTCGGTGGTTGGTTTCAAGGCATGAAGATCGTCCACATGATACCCACCGCGGTCCACGGCGGCATACACTTTGAAAAAAATCTGGTCGGTCCTGCCAATGAAAAATACGGACAGCCGATCTCCAAACTCCCGGCGGGTCAGCCGCTCCCCCGAATCCCTCGGGCAGGCCGCCCTGAAACAACCCCATCTGAGGATCCTTGCTAGGGCCGTTGTTGAGCCAATCCTCCATCAGATCCTCGTCCGCCGCGACCTCACGCACAGCTTGCAGGAGATCCTCCGGTAAAGGCTGAGGACTCGACAACCTATCGTTTTCCATCAAGGCCACCACGTCCACGTCTTTGGTGGTACGCGGAACCGCCCCCGTCAGAATCAGCGCGGAGCCACCGCATACCACAAGTCCGAACGGACCGGCATTGTTCTCCTTCAAACGGAAGGCCAAAGCATCAAGAGCCCTTTCAAGGTCCTCTTCGCCCAATGGCTTATGTTCATTTATTTCGTTCATAATGAATGTTATATTTGAACACTACTTGGTGGCGTGTATCAAGCCCAAATCCCGTAAATATCCCTTCATCGTCTCCCGAACATCCGCCAGTTCACCCTCCAGCCCCTCGATGCGTAGCTGGACGGCGGGGATGTCGACTTCCTCTTCCTCCTCGAAGGTGTCCACGTAGCGGGGAATGTTGAGGTTGAATTCATTCTCCTCGATCTCGGCGAAGGTGACGCGGGCGGCGTACTTGTCCACGGTTTCAAAGGTTTGGCAGGTTCTCACAATGCGGTCAATATCCTCAGAACGAAGCAAGTTCTGGTTGGTGCCCTTTTCGTACTGCTTGCCGGCGTCCACAAAGAGAACGTCGCGGGTGGTTTTGGCGCGGTTGAAGAGCAGGATGGCGGCGGGGATGCCGGTCCCGAAGAACAGGTTGGCGGGCAAGCCGATCACGCATTCCAACAAATTCTCCTCGATCATCGCCTTGCGGATGCGCCCCTCGGCGGCACCTCGGAACAGGACCCCGTGGGGAACAATCACCCCCACCCGTCCGGTGTCGTTGACGGAAGTTTCCACCATGTGGGAGATAAACGCGAAGTCCCCCTTGCTTTTCGGGGGCACTCCCCGGTAAAAGCGGTTGTGGGGGTCCGAGGCGGCTTCGTCCGCACCCCACTTGTCCAGGGAAAAGGGCGGATTGGCGACGACGATATCGAATTTCATCAAGCTGTCGTTTACCAGCAGCTTGGGGTTGTTGAGGGTGTCGCCCCACTTGATGTCGGCGGAGTCCTTGCCGTGCAGAAACATGTTCATGCGGCAAAGGGCCCAGGTGCTCCCGTTGCTTTCCTGACCATAGAGGGCGTAATCATCCGGGTCGGGCACTTCGTTGGCCACGCGAATGAGCAGGGAGCCGGAACCGCAGGCGGGATCACAGATTTTCGCCCCTTTGTTGGGCTTCAACAACTTCGCCAACAAGGTGGCCACCCCTTTGGGGGTGTAAAATTCCCCGCCTTTTTTGCCGGAATCGCTCGCAAAGCGGGAGATCAGGTACTCGTACACGTCTCCGATCACATCCGCGTCGCCCACCACCGAGGGACGCAGGTCCAAGCGCGGGTCGGCAAAGTCCTCCAGCAAATTTTTCAACCGTTTGTTTCTATCCTTGGTTTCCCCCAGATTGGATTCCGAGTTAAAGCGAATGTTGCGAAATACCCCCTCCAGCTTGGCCTTGTTGGCCTCTTCAATGCCTTCCAGGGCCACGTCAATTTCCTCGCCGATGTTGTCATCCTTGCGTTTGGCAAACAGGCTGTAAAAATCGCTGCCCTCGGGCAAGACAAAGCGCTGACGGCTCATATACCGCTCCACCAACTCGGGTTTCCCGGGATATTTGGCCTTGGCCTCCTCCAGCTTTTCTTTCCAGAGATCGCTAAGGTATTTTACAAACAGCATCACGAGAATGTAGTTCTTGTATTCGGAAGGGTCCACCACGCCCCGAAAGGTGTCGCAGGCCTTCCAGACCACTTCGTTGATCTGATTTTGGTCGATTTTAGACGCTTTCATAAGATTCGGACTCCAATTGGGTTCTCAAAAATTCCTTCTGTAACGCCTGATTGCGCTTCTCCGTTAGCTCTGTCAACTCCCGCAACAAACGGATTTCCAGCAAAGAGGCCTCGTGCATTTCTAAAAGCCGTGTTTGTGTGGACAGAGAGGGGATCTCCACCTCCAGCCGTTTCAGCATGGCAATGCTCACATGGGGGATGGTGGACCCCGCCGACATGGCCTCCAGCCGACGCCGCACCCCCTCCGTGTTTAGCAACCAGGCCAGATATGCGGGAAGCACCCGCCGCGCATCCCGCACCCTCACCACCAGAAACTGCGATCCCGCCACCACAAACTCCGGTTGACCCTCGAACACCCCCGCCCGGTGCTGCGACCCCCGGGCCGCAAACAACACCTCGCCCGCTTTCAGAAAATGGGAGTCCTTAAACCCTTCGTCAGGCACCCGGACCAGGTCACGGGTGTCCAAGCGCCCTTCATCCGTCAAATCCCGAATCTGTACCACCGGCACGCCCTCGTCCACCTCCTGCAAAGCGGAACGGAACGAATATCCGCTTCGGATTTCCGCCACATCGCCGAACGGGGTTGGCCTCCGTTTGTCGGGTTTATTATGATTTTGCTTCACATTCATCAGGAGTTCTGCGTATAATACGGTTAGTCGACGGTTCGGTTTTCCGATCCATAAAGCCCAGACTGGGGTCAAACCCGTTTGGGTTTTCGAATCCAGGTTTCTTCACTGTATATGATTATACAGAGTATTACACAGCTAATCAATAGTTATTTTTAGATTTTTTTTGCAGTATTTGCATTTGTGCAATTATTAATCACAAAATTAATTCTATTTTTTGTTGACAATTGGAAATCTATACAGATAAGAAATTAAGCTTTCGGGGTCTAAATTTAAGATTGTAATCCGAAATAAATTGTCAAATCTATATGTTTACAAAGATATCTGTTTGTGTTATCTTCAAAACCTCACAAAGAAGGAGCGAACTAAAAAATGAAGTGCCAACAAGATGAGAATTGCGATCCGATAAAAAGCAGCTACCCAACCCAAACATTTGATGATGTAAGACCAAATGATCAGCATACCTTAGCAGAATATAAAGAGTGTATTGCGGAATTAAACCGTTTGAAGGCGGACATCCCCTTCTCAAACGGCATGAAAGAACATGCAGCCGCGATTATGGAGGAGTTTTTTCGCTCCGCTCGGAAGCGAGTCGTGGTTTTTTGCCACAATTTGCAACAGGATGCTTACGAAAGCCAAAATGTTTTTGAAAGTCTCGTAGGAGCTGTGCTTAGTGGCGTTCACGTCGACATAATTACTCAAGAAGAACCTCAGTCAGTTAAAATAAAAGAGTTTGCAGAAATAGCAAAAAATGCCAAATGGCCTTTAAGATTAGTTCGAAGCAAAGATAATTTCCAGAAGCAATTGACACAAAATTTTGCAGTAATGGACAACAGGGCGTACAGATGGGAGCCAAATTGGGCAGAACCAAAAGCTTCTGCGTGTATGAACGATCCAGATAAAGCAAATCAACTTATGGAAGTATTCGAACACTTAATGAAAAAGAACCTCGCAACCTCCTAATTCTGACTACATGGATTTACGGGCAATATGGGAATATTTTCTTAACGGCGAAGGGATTGGCGGCTTGCAATTCATCGCCCCTGCTTTGGCTTTAAATATTGCCACAACTAATTGGAAAACATTTCAGGAGCATTTAAAAGTATTCGAATTGGACTTGGATAAAATTTTAAGCACTATTAATAGAGTGGAAAAAATGGAGTATGTAAATTCAAATAATCGAGATTTGCTTAGAAATTTTTTAGAACATGAAACAGAAAAACTTCGAGAAGCGCACAAAATAATTTGGAGCTACACACGAAAATTTGCTGGATTTTGCGCTTTTGCTTGCTTTGTATGCTTGTTTTATGGAAAACAGGGCCCTTTTACGATGTTGCTTGTACTTCCGCTTCCATCTCAATTTGTATGGAAAAAATTCAAGTGTATTAAGTTAAAAAGAAATTACGCAAAGAAATGTAAAACCATAAAAGAGTTGCACGAATGTCCAACAACGAATGGGCTTGATAAATCGATTAATGAATTTGCGGCTAAGGCTTTGGAAAATCATAATGATGATCAATAATTTAAGTGGTATTCAAGACGATAAGGTCTAGTCGCCTGTTTTCACCCCGTTTTATAGTGTAGACTGTTCTCAATCATTTTCTTGATGAGACTTTAATGTCCCCGTTTGAAGTCCCCCCTTCGCCGCTGGTATTCCCGGACGCACGCCTTCAAGGATGTTCTGAACCGTGAATTGTATCATCATGCAAAACTGCCCGATGTAAAAAGGAGAGAGGATCTGGAGGTGGTCATCAATTCCTGTGACCTGGCAACCAAAAGCGCCTTTCGCTTTGGCAACCGTAAATCCAGTTGTTATCGACACGGGACGCTTCAGCGGAACGATCAGGTGAATGTTGCCTTTGCGGTTGCGGCGTCGGCGGCATTCCCGCCTCTTTTGCCCGCCTTGGACTGTAACATGAAATTCACGCATCAGAATACAGGGGACCGCTCCCACCGTGTCACCCTCACGGATGGTGGCATCTACGACAACCTTGGGATTTCCTGTTTTGAACCTGGACGCGACAATTCTTACACCCCCTTCACTTTCGACCTTGATTTCCTCATCTCCTGCGATGCGGGACACGGCATGAGCCCGGGTGGAGCGTTTCCCTATTGGTGGCCAAGCCGAATGGGCAGTGCGTTTGGAGCCGTGTTCAAAAAAGGAACCGATTATTCCAGGAAACTGCTGAACGGACTCCATGGACCCGCGCTCAAAGGTGGCTACATCCATGCCTATTTGGGACTGCAAGACCACAAACTGGAGAACAAGCCCGCCGATTTCGTCACCCGCTTTCAGGTCAACAACTACCCCACCAATTTTGCGGCCATGTCCGATCAGAACATCCAACTGTTGACCAAACGGGGCGAGCAGATCATGGAAATTTTGATGGATACTTATGGAAGCAATCTGAAATCATATCACGGGAATAATTTTTGAAATGATGAAAATAGTGTGGGTGCGCCCCCATTGGGGTCGGTAAAACGGGGGGGGGAATCGTTTTCCGGGGTGTTGCCGCCGGGCTGACGAGTGGGACCCCGTTGGGGTCAAAAGATCAAGCCCCTTGGACCTGCATAAGCTCGCCGTAAAATTTGAGTAAATCTTCGGTGGTTTGCTCGGTATGATATTCATTGCGAATGCGCTCGCGGGCCTCGTATCCACAACGGGCCCTCAATTCCGGATCCCGGTAGAATCGCATGATCGCCTCCGCAAGCGCCCGGGGGTCCTTGCGCGGCACCATCAATCCGCTGATTTCATGGCGCACCAAGTCGCGGTTCCCCGGAATCCGGGTCATGATCGGGGCAATGCCCAACGACATCGCTTCAATCGCGGACTTGGTGATGGCCTCGCCATAAATCGACGGCAGCACAAAGGCATCCGACGCTTTTACGATGCGCCAGCCATCCGTGCGATACCCCATGAAATGAATGCGTTCCGGATGTGGCGTTTCCTTCAACAAACGACGAACCTCCCCCGAGTCCAAGCCCTTCCCCACCAACACCAAATGAATGTTGGCCTCCTCCGGCAACAGGAGCATGGCCCGAATCAGATACGGCATGCCTTTCATCCGGCGGGTGTTCGCAACCGTCGACAACAGAAACGCCGATTCGGGAACCGACAACGCCTCCCGGGGCAACGGCCTCACGTCGTCATACCATTCCAAACGGTGACCTTTGGAGATCGTGCGGATCATCGGTTTCACAAACACACAGTGTTTTTGCAGATGCTCTTCCACCGCCTTGGCAATGCACATGATCCCATCCACCCTGGGATGCAGAAATTTTGTATAATCCCAAACATTCAGACAATGGACATTGCCCACATACCCTCGGTACAACACCACCTTCACCGGCAACCCGTCGGCGGCGCGGAGTCCCGTGCAGATCGCCTTACTGTTGAACAGATGCAGGAGGTCATGCTTTCCCTCCTGAAGAAGTTTTCGAATTTCTTCCGATTCATCACGCGACCACTTCCCCCGCGGATGAAATTCAATGACCCGGATCCCCGCCGCCCGGAATTCATCCGAAAGCAGGCAATCCGGGTACGTCATTACCTCCACTTCCGCACCGGATTTGTGGATGCCGATGAGAAAAGCGACTTCAGATTTGGCCGAAATCGCGTCCCGATAATCACTAATCACAAGTATTTTCATGCAAGGGAAATCATTTGAATCTATGCAAGTCAGTTTAAGGGTGTCGGAACGCGAAGCCATCGCCATAAACTATGGCGATGAATAGAAAAGATTTATCATCTATATAGGCCCCACAACGCGAAACAAGGAAGAAGTGCCCGTCCCTTGATTAGAATTTTCATAGGAAAATGTAAAAAACGCTCAGACCCATTCCGAAGCCCGTGTCGCTTCCGACTCTCCGTGGGGCATCATGATTTTCCGCACGGGTTTGTAAACCAGATTCCGGTAGAGTTTGGCGACGGTCGTATCGTTGGGTTTTGCGGGGGCGGTTTGATTGGCAAGTTTCAATGCGGCCGTGTCCGCATCCAGATCCCCCGGATAGGTGGAAACCATTTCCGGCCAAATTTCCCGCGCCACCCTCGACTCCAACCGAACATCCTCCCCATTCGCCTCGGCCAGAATTTCCCGCAACCCGGGATCGGTTTTGAGTTGAAGCGCGTATGCCTTGATTTGCGCCGAGTATTCGGCATCCTTTTTCTCCGCCCGTCCCCGTCCCACCCCGGCAATATTGCGGGGGCGGACACGCAGATCCAATTCGCTTTCTCCCGACCATTGCCGAAAAAGCAACAGGGAAATGTCAAAACATTCCACCCGTAACGTCAGGATCCGCTTGCGGTGAATCATGTCCCAAGCCGCTTCGAATGTCGCCTCTTTCGACAAATGCGCACATTGTCGGTTGCGGTTGATGGGAGCCGCCGCCCATCTGCGGAAGACTTCGTCAAAATCGTCATAGAAAATATTCGCATGGGCTTTCCAACTCAGGAACCATGGAAAATGAGATGCCGCCCTTGCGAGCGGATCGCGCAAAAACGTATAATACCGCAAGTCGGGCATCGCCGTCTCCAAGTCGGACATGGGACGCACGGGATGTCCGCCAATGCTTTGAAGCCAAGGATACACCCGACGCAGACGACGAAGGTCCTGTCCCGTCAACCATCGTTCCCTGAACCCGAACCGATCCAAATGCCCGAGTCCAAAGTGATTGCGCAACAACACGTTGAAAGTCGTGCCCGCGCATTTGTAAATATGTATAAAGGCGATCATGTTGTCATTCCAAGCTTTGTCATGAATCCAATATCCGTCGACTCAACACCATGTGGCCGCAGCCACAGTTTTGATCGCGCCATGCGCAACTGGCCCGCATGAATAGGGGCCTCCGTTGTAAACCGATCCCGATGTGGAAGAATGCCCGCCGGGGGGCGGCGCGGAGGAAGGTTTATTAAAAGCGTCGTCCAGAAAACATTGTCGGGTTCTATTGTTTTTCCAGCTTCAGCGATATGGCGCAAGGGGGTTTGCAACCGTTCCATGTCAGCGATCCGCAAGATCGCATCAGGAGTGCTTTCCCCACTGATCAACTGCGCGGCGACTCGGATAAATGTCGGATTGTATTTGGATTCATTGGAGAGAAGGGCGGCAGCAATTTCCAGATTACTGATGCAATCAGGACCCGGATCAATCACGTGCGGACCTTGCTCCTGATAATGATGGCAACCTCTAAGCGTGGCCAATTGAACCCAATGGGCCTCCGTCGGGAATCCATGGCGCATGAGTTTTCTCCGTACGGGGGAGAGGATCCGGGTCTCCTGCAAAGCTTCACCCAATGTTTTCATCCCAAAACCTCGCTACGAAACCATTCCTGGTTATGATTGAAGGCTTCCCGGATTTCCGGAACATCCGGCACAATCGCGGAAGCAAAAATATCGGCCCAGTTTTTCTGTTGGGGCACATAAACCGCAAGTTTGCGAATGTCGGCCCGATCCTGCGGGTCAATTCGCATCATTTTCGTAAGAATCAAATCTTCTATGGCAGGACGGCTTAGGTTAAGATTTCTCAATCCGGGAAGGCGGATCGGCTTACAATGGTTGCGCCAGTCTTTTGAAAGGATCACCTGCTCCTCCAAAAAAAGATGGGTGAGGTACAACCCTTCGTCGCAAAGCGTGCTGTTCGTCTTCTCCAGACCGTTCCAAAAATCAGAATTCATATCAAAGGTCTCCACCATGAGGGTTGGAATGATCACATCGATATCCATCGTGCTGGACCAATCCTCATAGTCTGGAAAGGCAAGGGAGAGGGCACCGCGTCCATACAGGATCAAGTCAACGACTCCATGTAAATGTCGGTCCAATTCCCGCAGAATTTTTTCAGGATTACTCATAAAATCAGAATACCATTTATCAATCCACCTGCAAGATGTTCTTGCCAGGATATACGTTTCCCGGGGGTTTGCCGCCGGGCTGACGCGTGCGATCCCGTTGGTTGGGGTCAATAAGAAATGGCATCCCCTTCCTGAATTTACATCCCAACGGGATGCCACTCGCCAGACCGGGGTGAAACCCCGGGGATTCGCATCCCCAGACAATCCCGCATCCCAACGGGATGCCTCTCCTCCCTTCACATCTCCGGATTGACTTCTTCCCTTGCAGCCTCAAGTTTCTCCATGCTCAACTTATTCAGAATAAATTCCTCATGGAAATCCAAAGGAACCCAAAAGTCCACAAACCAAAATTTATCAACATAATCATAGTTTTCATGGTATAAATGATATACCGCAACAATATTTTTTTCATTAAATTTATCAAATATTAGAATACGGGACCGAGGGAACAGCCCGCTGGCACGGATATTATCTCTTTTTTGTGGAAAAAAATCTTTCCTCGAAAGGTATCGGTATTGGTTATTAATCCTATCGTAACCCATTATTTCAAACGCATAATAACTTAACCCCTTCAAGGACGTGACATGACGAAGATCTTCTTCAGGAATTCTTTCAATTCTAAAAGCACCAGTATAATACTCACCATCTTCAAAATAAATACGTGTCATCCATTTTCCAGAAATAATTTTTGCGACAGAATAGCTGTCATCTCTTTGCAAGGCTTTATCAGGTCTATTTTCACTATTCATCAAAATTTCATGTGCGCCACCCTCCATGAGCGTGGCGTTTCCTTCAAAGTATTCAAGAGCCAATTCCTTGTCTACAATCCATATCCCATTCACATCAGGCACGGTATTTTTATTTGCGCATGACACAAATAAGCCGAAAACAAACGGTAAATAAAATATGATTTTGATGTATTTCATAAGTGATCTGTAGACAGTGTAAGCGAAGGTATTGGTTTGTGTCGAGGCAAAAACGACGCAAATAAGCCATGGGGGCGGCGCATCAAAAACTATGGGGGCGGTGCATCTTGCGCCGGAATCTTCAGCACAAAGAAAGCTCATCCATCCAATCTGGCTGCCACACGGAGGACGCGCACGCTTTTCTTGCATTTGAGCCTTGGGAAATGGTGTGAAAAATCAGGCAGTGGGAAAAGCGGTAGCTTCGTTGCACTCGCTACGCGCACTCCAAAGCGGCTTCGCCGCGCTCTTTACTCCTAAACCCATAAAGTCTTGAAGCTCGACGGAGGGATCCAAGCGAGTGGAGCCATTGACTCACGCCCGAAACATTCTTTTTCCCCTCTGCGCTCTCCGCGTCCTCCTGTTCAAAAAGGTTATCAGTGGTTACAAAAGCTCATCAATCGCTCCTCCAAATTCAGGAAAATCGAACTGAAACCCGCTTGCAATGAGCTTTCCGGGGACGACGCGCCGGCTTTTGATGATCAATTCGGTTTCGGTGCGCAGGAAAAACGCGCCCAGTTCCAAGGCCCACGCGGGCGCGGGCAAACCGAACGGACGGTTCAGACGCTTGCGCAGCAACCGCATCATTTCCTGATTGGGCAGTGGATTCGGAGCACAGACATTCACCACGCCCTCCAACGCCTCATGCCCAACGATCCATTCCAGGGCCCGGCACAAATCCCGCTCGTGAATCCACGAGACGAATTGACGCCCATGCCCCATCCGTCCTCCCAATCCCAATCGGGTCAATCGACGCAAAACGCTCAACACGTTGTTGGCATCTTTTCCCCGACCCAACACCATCGCGCTCCGCAGCAACACCGGACGCACCCCTTCGGGAACCGATTCCTGAAACGCCACTTCCCAGGCCTGCGCCAGATCAATTGAAAACGCGTCCTTGGCGTCCGGATGCGCACCCACTTCACCGTCCTCATCCCAGGGGTCCCCAAAGGTATGCCTATACAGCGTCGCGGTGCTGGCATTCAGCCATACCTTGGGCGGCGTTTTCATTTCCGCCATCACCTCCCCCAACAATCGGGTCGGGCGCACCCGGGACTCCATCAAGGTCAGACGATTCCGGGCGTGATACCGGCAGTTCACCGACTGACCGCACAGATTCACCACCACCTCGGCGCCTTCCAACGCGCTTTCCCACGCCCCGCGATGCATCCCGTCCCATTGCACCTCCCGTCGCGACTTTTGGGGCGGTTGCGGCGTATGACGCGTCAGCACCACGCAGGTCCAGCCCAGCTTTTCAAAATGGGCGGCCAACAAACCGCCCATAAACCCGCTTCCACCCGCCAATACGATTTTTCGGGGGTTCATATCCGTCCTCCCTTCACCGCCGCCCAGCCATAGACAATCGGCATGAACAAAAACACCACATTGGTGGCCTGATAGCCGATCTTGAGGGCCATATTGGTCAGGTAAGGGCGCACATCAAACACAAACGCCGCCGCCACAAGCCGAATGCTCCAGAACAGGCAAAAAAAGCCACACACGGCCCGGGCCAGCGGGGTTCCGGCGGCCAGCTCTCCGGCCAGAAAAAAGCTGACCAATCCAAAGCTCACCAGGCAGGTGGCGATAAAAACATAATAGACCCAGAAAAGCCTACGGGGAAATTCGGGGAGGGTTTTGAGATGTTCGGGCAGGTTCACGACCCGGGGCATGGTCAGCCCGGCCGCGATCAGGCCCACATGCAGCAGGCCGGCAAGTTGAAGTAGATGTGTCATGGTCATGGTTTTTCCTTTGGGTAGGTTTTCAGGTTTCGGTCAGGAGAAAAGGCCCCATGCCGTGAACATGGGCAAAACGATGTTGCGGACAAAGACCGCCGGAAAAAGCAGACCCGCCGGAAGCAACACCACGCAAAGGGTCCAGACATGCCCCCAAATCACGTGCCGCTTCCGCCTCATGCGCCGTTCGAGTAACACGGCCAGCCCCTGGATCAGAAAATACGCCGTGGGTCCGCCAACTCCCCCGCCCGCTGGCACCGTAATCACCAGTTCGTGAATCAATCCCGAAGCCAGGAACGACGTCCCCAAAGCCACTTGGGGCGTGAAACGTTTCTGAAGCGGACGGAACAGATACCGCATCGTCAACCGTTGAAAGGCCAGATTCCATCGCTGTCCCCAAAAATTGGCCACACTGCGGGCTTCGATGGGCCGATGCATCAGCGGCTCCGCGCCATATCCCAGACGCTGCCAAAGGAAGGACAACAGATGAAACAACCCGAAATGCAGCATGAAAATCATCCCCGTCATGCCCAACCACCCCGCAAGCAAAGGCGCCGAATCCAACCAAACGGGGGCCAGAAACCACAGGCAAATCCACCCGACAAACACATTGCGCATGGCCAACCCCAACAAGGCCCAGTCTCCCCCGCCCCGGGTCCCCTTGTGGAGAAAGGCTTGCGGATCCATGCCCGGCCAAGCCAAAAAATACATGGCCTTGCCCATGGCCCGTCCTTCTGCCGACACCTCCCACAAGGTCAACCATTTGCACCCCAGATACAACGAGAACGCCAAAGCCCACATCAGGACCCAGGCAGGCTGTGTCCGCCCCCATCCCCAGGCCAGGGCGGGCAAAACCATCATCGGACTCCATTGAATAATTTTTGTGTTCATTTCGTTTGTTTTCGTTGTTTCTGTAATGAGAGAAATATATTGTCAAAAAAAAGGGGCCTAAGCGCCCTTCCCCGTGCCGCCAAAGCGAATCAGGGCCTGAATTGCCTTTTTCGGCATGCGATTCATGCGTTCGAACCAGGTGCTGGACACCTGAAGAAACGTCGCCATTTCCTGCAACCGTTTCACGGAATGCTCCGAAGTCTCCTCATCCGCCTTGGCCTCCTCCACAAAAGTCTGCAAAACCCGATAGGTTGGATCGATTTCCCGCTTTTTGCGTTCGTTCAGAATAATCCGCGCCAGTTCCCAAACATCCTGCACCGACTCAAAATGATCGCGTTTGTCCCCCAGCCTCCCCACCTTGTGCACGATTCCCCAGCCCTGAAGCTCCTTCAGGCTCGTGCTCACATTCGAGCGGGCCACATTCAGGAAGTCGCAAATGGCCTCCGCGTGCAGCGGTTCATCCGACAAATACAACAAGGCATGCACCTGGGCCACGGTGCGGTTGATCCCCCACTGCACCCCCATTTGACCCCAATGCAAGATGAAGTCCTGTTCCACTTTGGTTAGCTTGTTGTTTTTCATATTTCTGAATATACAGAAATTGCAGAAACCGTCAAGTGGATTTATCAATGTTGATCAAATTTTTTGGATAGGAACCATTCCGTGGTCTTTTCCACATTTTCCAGATCCACAAAATCCTTCTGACGCATATCTCAAAAGCCATGCCACCCCTAAAAACCCTCCTTCGCCATGCATTTTTACAACAAATGGCCTTTCGAACCGGCTCTCGCCATAACGGCGGCGTGGGCACGAATGGTCTTCACCATGCTGTGCAAACCATTGGTACGATTCATGGTTAGATGCGACATCAACCCGATCTCTTCGAGAAAATTCAGGTCGGTTTCCAGAACCGCCTCGGGGGTTTGGCCCTGATAGAGCCGCAGGAGGATGGCAATCAAGCCCTGCACGATCAAGGCGTCGCTTTCCGCCTGCAACCGCATGCGCCCCTCCCCGTCCAGTTCCGCGTGTAGCCACACCTGGGACTGACACCCCTTCACTTTGTGGGCTTCGTCTTTGTATTGGGGGTCCATTTTCTCCAAATCCCGGCCCAGGTCGATGATGTACCCGTATTTCTCCTGCCAGTCTTCGAAAAGGGAAAACTCTTCGATCAATTCTTTCTGTCGGTCTGCGATGTTGCTCATATCTCCCCTTTTACGGGCAGGAACGAGGCTGTCAACGGCACGAAATCAAAGAACCGCTTGTTTTTCCGCGAAAAAGATGGAGATTAGGCCCCTTTCCTGACATAAACACCGCACATGAAAATCTTTGACATTCAATTTTTATATTCCGTCGTCATGGTCGCCATCCTTTTCGGTGGCACTGTATTCATTCACGAACTCGGCCATTTTCTCACCGCGAAATGGTTTGGGCTGCGCATTGACGCGTTTTCCATCGGCATGGGGCCGGTGCTTTGGCAAAAAACGATCAATGGCACTTCCTACCGAATCAGCCTGCTCCCCATCGGCGGGTACGTGGCCCTCCCGCAAATGGACATAACCGGTTCGGCCTTTGAGAACGAGGACGCCAAAAAAGGCAAACTGGAACCCGTGGCGCCCTGGAAGCGCATCATCATCGCGGTAGCGGGACCGTTTATGAACGTCGTCGCCGCTTTTGTGCTTTGCCTGGTCGTCTACAACGCTGGCAAACCCTACGATCCCGGTCCCGGACCGGCCGTGGTGGGCTGGATGAACCCCAATTCCGTCGCCTACGAGGCCGGTCTGCGCGAGGGCGATTTGATCAGGGAAGTCAATGGCGACCGGGTTCACTTCTGGACCGATTTCCAGATTGCCACCAGTTTGAACCAACGCTTGGAACTTCAGGTGATTCGGGACCGCGAAGTGCATTATGTCTCGGGATTGGAAACCGAGCGCAATCCCCTTGGCTTCCTCTATCTTCCCGGGGTCGGACCGATTGAACACGTGGAACACGTCCTCGCCCAAGCGGTTCAAAAAGGCTCCCCGGCGGAAAGCGCCGGGCTGGAACCCGGCGATATCCTCCATAAAATCAACGGCGAGGAAGTTGAAAGCATCAATTTCTTTCGCGCCCAGGTCCAAGAAAGCGAAGGGAACCCATTGTCCCTCACCATCCTGCGTGGGGACGAGATGGAAGAATTTCAATTGTCTCTCGCACCGCAATTTGACGAGGAACTCGGTCGTTGGCTGATCGGAATCAACTTGGGTGAAACGTACCAAGAAGTAATGGTCCATCCCCAGCCCGTGGAGCAAATGCATTATTTCAGCGGGGTGATTTTCAGGACCCTGCGCGGTCTCATACGTCCCCGCGAACGCGGCGAAGCCGCCGGGGGCATCGGCGGACCCGCCATCATGATCGGCAGCATTCACCAGCAAGTGCAATTGCATCCCATGCAGGCCCTTTGGTTCACGGCGTTGATCAATGTGAACCTGGCCATCATCAATCTCTTGCCATTGATTGTACTCGACGGTGGACACATCATGGTCGCCCTTTTTGAAATCGTGACAGGCAAAAAGATCCACAAAAAGCTCATCATCGCCATGGCCAACACCATGGTGGCCCTCTTGTTGACGCTCATGGTGCTGCTCACTTTCAAAGACGTCCGGTTTTATTTTCGTTTGAACCAATGGCGCAATGAGAATGCAGCCGAAGAAGTCAATCGTGAACCCAACGACACGCCGAAAGTGGAAGCCTCTCCGGAAGCGAACGCAAACGAAGACGTAGGTCCCGAATAATCAGGGCAAAAGGCGTGACATCTCCCCCTCCCCGGCCCGCCGGTGCGCAAACCGATTCCCCGAGACCCTGCTTCTCCGCAGAAGTGATCGCCACGGGCGCGGAGCTTTTGCAGGGTCGGACCCTCAATCGTCATGGCTACACCTTAGGAGGTCTGCTCACCGCTTTCGGCATCCCGCTCGTTCGGGAAACCGTCCTGCCCGATGACCCCCAACGCATCACCGCCGTCACCGCCGAAGCCCTGACACGGGCCGATCTGGTATTTGTGACCGGCGGCCTCGGCCCCACGGACGACGATCTCACCCGAGAAGCCGTGGCCGAGGCCTTGGGCAAAACCGTGGTTTCGGATCCCGAGGCAGACGCACATTTGCAGGCCTATTTCGACCGCATAGAACGTCAACCCACCCCCGCCCAGCGACGCCAAGCCAAGGTGATCGCGGGTGCGCGGGTGTTCATGAATCCCGTGGGGATCGCCCCCGGACAATGCGTCACCACCGAAGATCAACGGCATGTCTGGCTGTTGCCGGGTCCTCCGAGAGAACTCCAGGGTCTGTTGGAAAGCGCCGTCCAACCTTGGCTGACCCAACTCGGGGAACGACCCGACCGACACGTCCGACTTTTCCGCATCCTCGGTCACAGTGAATCACGGGTACAAGAGGCCGTTTTGGCCCATGGGGTGCCAGAGGGCGTGGAAATCGCCTACTGCGCCCGCCCCGGCAGCGTCGAACTCCGCTTTACCGGCCCGCAACGTCAACTTTCTCCCATGGTCGATTGGGTGCGCGAACACTATGCGGACGATGTGCTCAACGAAACCGGAGAACCGGTGGAAGTGGAACTGGGGCATCTATTGACCGCCCGCAAAGAGACCGTCGCCACCGCCGAATCCTGCACGGCGGGCGGCATTGCCGAAAGACTCACAGATGTGCCCGGCAGTTCCGCCTATGTCGCCGGGGGCATCATTGCCTACGCCAACGAAGTGAAAATCCGGGAATTGGGCGTGTCCGAGGCGATATTAGCGGAACAAGGCGCGGTCAGCGAACCCGTGGCCGCACAAATGGCCGCCGGGGTCCGCGAAAAATTCAACACCGACTGGGGCATCTCCATCACCGGCATCGCCGGACCCGGCGGCGGCAGCTCCGAAAAACCGGTGGGACTCTTTTACGTGGGCACCGCCGGAAAAAACCAAGTGCGCGTCACCCGCTATCAAGTCAACGGCAACCGCGCCCAAATTCGGGATCACGGCATTCAACGCGCCTTGGAATGCCTTTGGCGGGAGGTCGTAGATCGGCAGTCCCTTGCCGATAATCCTTCCGTTCGCGACAGGGACTGTCGCGCTACCGCGCCGTAGATCGGCAGTCCCTTGCCGATTATCGAATGACCCCCCCTTCAAGTTCATCCGTCTCCGTCAGTGTTTTCAAACGTATCTCCCAGTGTTTTGGGTCGCGTCTTAAGTGCATGATTGCTGCAACAAAAATTTGGTTTGGATAATTTTTATACAGGATTCCATAGGGAAACCTTTGAAGAAAGCACCTTCTGCTGGTTTCATGAAAGACAGGCCATGCGTCTGGAAATTCTTTGATCCGTTGAAATGCTGATTTCACTTCCGAAGCAAATTCGTATCCCAGGCCTGGACGCTCTTGGTTGTAATACACTACCGCATCCTGAAACTCTTCTACTGCGGCACGGGCAATCACAAGAGGGAGCATCAGCGATTCACTTTCGCAAAAAGTTCCTCTTCCGTGACCGTTTCCATCATTCCTTGTTCATAAGCATGGATGCGATGGACAACCTCTAACTTCCACCGCAATTCGCGGGCTTCATCAAAAGCGTCTGAACCAAAGCTGTGAATCAGGGCATCAATGAATTCCGCCCGGTCCACGGGAGGGAGTGTGAGCACAGAGGACAAGAGTTTTTTGGCTGTGGTTGTCATGTTTTCAGCATCGAAGTTTTTTCGAATAATGTCAATAAATATTGGGTGGAAAGAACTGTTTGAAGAGCGCCCGGCGCAAGATGCGCCGCCCCCATAAGCGAGCGCGCACCCGGGAATCTGAGCGTGCCGCCACCAAAATGCCCGCCCCCGAGGGGGAACCCGCATTGACATCGGAAAATTCCGGGTTATATGTGGGCTGCTCCTATATGTAGGAAAGGTAATTCATGAAGTCAAACAACATTCTGGTCATCAACTGCGGCAGCTCTTCCATCAAATTCAGTTTGGTGGATTTCGAGGCGGGCACGCATCTTTTGACGGGTCAGGCGGAAAATCTGGGCGCCGCCGATGGGTCGCTGAAATGGACGGGCGTTTCTTCGGGGGTCAAAAAACCGGGGAAAATCGGCCACGAAGAGGCCATGCGGGAAATTGTGTCCGTTTTGCGGGAGTCCGGGTGTAGCTTTGTCGGAATCGGGCACCGGGTGGTGCACGGGGGCGAACATTTCAGCCAATCCGCTTTGGTCAGCCCAAAAACCGTGGAGGCCTTGAGAGCGCACCAACATCTGGCCCCGCTTCACAATCCGGTCAACCTGCTGGGCATTGAAGCCGCGCAGGCGGCCTTTCCCGAACATCCACAGGCCATGGTCTTCGACACGGCTTTTCATCAAAGCATGCCGCGACGGGCCTATTTGTATCCCATCCCCTACCATTTGTTTTCCGAACACGGGGTTCGACGCTACGGATTTCACGGCACCAGCCATCGTTTTGTGACCGCCAAGGCGGCGGAAACCCTGGGCCGTCCCCTGGAAGACCTCGCCTTGGTCAGCGCCCACCTCGGCAACGGTTGCAGCGCCACCGCCGTGCTGGGCGGCAAGTCGATGGACACCACCATGGGCCTGACCCCGCTGGAAGGTCTGGTGATGGGCACGCGTTCCGGTGACGTGGACCCTTCCCTGCACAAATATCTGTGCGACACCCTGAACCTGAACCTGGATGAGGTGTCTTCGATTTTGAACAAGCAAAGCGGGCTGTTGGGCCTTTCCGGCATCAGCAACGACATGCGAACCCTGCTGGAAGCCGAAGCCAAGGGGGATGAACGCGCCGCCATCGCCGTGGAGGTCTTTTGCTATCGACTCGCCAAGGCCATTGCCGGGCTGGTGGTGGGTCTGGGACGTCTCGACGCGCTGATCTTCACCGGTGGCATCGGAGAAAACTCCAAGCCCGTTCGGGCCCGAACCTTGGCACTGCTGCCGTTTTTGGGCCTCCACTTGGACGAAGCCGCCAATGAAGACCACGGACGCGGGGATCGCGGCATCATTACCCGCGGCGATTCGCCCTGCGCCATGGTCGTGGCCACCGACGAGGAATTGCTCATCGCCCGCGACACCGCCCGGGTGCTCGCAGAAAAATCCTAATCGTAATCCTAATCTTAATCCTAATCGTAATCCTCCATCATGCCCTCCCCCCAAAAACAATGCATCTATCTCGTTCCCACCGGCACCGGCGTGGGATTGACCTCCGTGAGCATGGGGCTGGTACGCGCCTTGGACCGCAGCGGTATCAAAGCCTCTTTTTTCAAGCCCGTGGCCCAATTGTTCCGTGGCGACACCGGACCGGAACGCAGCACCCACGTCATCCGCAATACCACGGAACTGAACCCGCCCGAGCCGATTCCCTACGCCGAAGTGGTGCGCGAATTGTCCGCCGGTGCCAATGACCGGCTCATGGAACGCATCATGGAATTGTATCATCTGGCGGCGGACGACGCGGACATCGTGGTCACCGAAGGCCTCATCAGCATGGATGAGTTTGAGCACGCCTCCATTTTGAATCAGGCCATCGCCCGGGCACTGGACGCTTCCGTGGTGCTCGTGGGCGCGCCCATTGGCGCAAACCTCGATCAACTGAACCAAGAGCTGAGCAATACCGCGTCCGAATTCGGTGGCGTGGATTCCGAGCGCACCCTCGGCGCCATCATCAACTTCGTCAATGCACCGCGGGATCGGGATGATTTTATTATCAATGAAGTGTCCGAACCACCGGAAGGCGAACCCATCACCTTCGAGCGTATGCAAGAGGCCTGTTCGGTTTTTTCCAGCAAACATTTCCGACTTTTGGGTTGTGTCCCCTGGTTGCAAAGCATGGCGGTTCCCCGCACCGTGGATATCGCCGAACACCTCCACGCCACCGTGCTCCATGAAGGAGAAATGCGGAAACGGCGCGTATCGTCCCTTTTTCTCTGCGCCCGCACCGTGGGCAACATCACCCACGTTTTTCAAGCCGGCGCTTTGTTGTTGATTCCCGTGGATCGCATGGACCTCTTTCTCGGGGCCTGCATGGCCACACGCAACGGCGTACCCTTGGCCGGGGTGATTTTCACCTCCGCGGGCGAGCCGAGTCCCGGAATCATGAAACTGTGCAAAACCGCGATTGACACCGGACTCCCGGTACTCGCCGTCACCACCGACAGTTACACCACCGCCACCCGCATTCCGCGCATGAACGCCGAAGTGCCCATCGATGATTTGGAACGCATCGAAGAGGGCATGAACCATGTGGCCAGTCAAATCAGCCGAAGCTGGATCGCGTCCCTGGGGTCCACCCAACGGGAAATCCGCCTCTCTCCGGCCGCCTTCCGATACCGCCTGGTGCAATTGGCGCGGCTGGCGAACAAACGGATCGTCCTGCCGGAAGGCGAAGAACCCCGCACCCTGCAAGCGGCCAACATCTGCCAAAAACGTGGCATCGCCCACTGCGTCTTGCTCGGCAACCCCGAGGTGATCCACGACATCGCCTCACAACAGGGCATCAGCCTCGAACCCGGTCTCACCATTATTGATCCGTTCACCATTCGTGAACGCTATATCGACGGCCTGGTGGAATTGCGCAAGCACAAAGGCTTGGACCGCGCCATGGCCGCCTCCATGTTGGAGGACAACATCCCCTTGGCCACCATGATGTTACAACAGGGTCATGTGGACGGATTGGTCGCGGGCGCGGTGCACACCACCGCGCAAACGGTTCGTCCGGCCCTGCAGCTCATCAAAAGCAAACCCGGCAACAACTTCGTTTCCTCCCTCTTTTTCATGCTCCTGCCCGATCAGGTGTGCATCTACGCCGACTGCGCCATTCACGAAAACCCCGATGCCGAGGCCCTCGCGGAAATCGCCCTGCAAAGCGCGGACAGTGCCCGGGCCTTTGACATCGAACCCCGGGTGGCCATGATCAGTTACAGCACCGGGGAAAGCGGGAGTGGCAGCGACGTGGAGAAAGTGCGCGAGGCCACCCGCATCGCCCGTGAAAAACGCCCCGACCTCGCCATCGACGGCCCCCTCCAATACGATGCCGCCTCCACCGCGTCCGTGGCCCGCACGAAAGCACCCAATTCCCTCGTGGCCGGCAAAGCCACCGTGTATATATTCCCCGACCTCAATACCGGCAACACCACCTACAAGGCCGTGCAGCGAAGTGCCAAGGTCGTAAGCATCGGCCCCATGTTGCAAGGACTCAACAAACCCGTCAATGACCTCTCGCGCGGCGCCCTGGTCGAGGATATCATCTATACCATCGCCCTCACCGCCATTCAAAGTACGCAATGATGTTGGTTGCTGGTTGATGGTTGTGGGTTTTTGGTTGCCGGTTGCTTGTTGTTGGTTGCTGGTTGTTTGGTTCTGCGTTCGAAGTTGGGCGTTCGATGTTCGACCCCCCTTCGCCCCAGCCGATGCGGAGATCGGCGATCCCGTCCCCCTTTGCCCCGTCTAAATGCGTTCAATGTTCGAAGTTCAGTCGTGACCATAATCGACAAAGTTTCAGACAAAGCTCAAGACAAAGTTCTTCCGAAACCTTTGTCTTGAGCTTTGTCTGGAGCTTTGTCTATTTTTCTCGCATCCCCTTCGTGCCTTTGTGAGTGCGGAATGCGGAGTTCGCCGATGCGGAGATCGGCGCTCCCGTCCCCCTTTGCCCCGTCGATATGCGTTCAATGTTTAAAGTTGGACGGCCTGCCCGCCGAAGCTCTGAGAGCGTAGGAGGGTTCGACGTTCGCTTTCCCCCTTACGGCAGCGTCGTATTTTCCGGTTTTTCCGGCATCATCATGCGCATGGTCTGGACTTGTTGTTGCACATACCAGGTCAACATGCGCTTTTGCATGGCATTGAGCCCGCTGGCTTGAAGATTTCCGCTGAATGCGGGCAGCCATTGGGTGGCAATCGGCTCCAGGGAAAATTTCTCCACCAATCTTTTTTCCAAATCGTACATGTGGGCGGCTCCATAAAAAATCATGGTGTGACCGGGCGGTTCGGGTTGACCCAGCGCTTCGACCACGTCCCGCACCACCACGTCATTGCGTTTATCCAGCAAAATGGTCAACAGTTCCCGCATGTCCGGGGGCAGTCCTTTCATTTCCGACATATCCCCGCGCAAGGTGCCCAGAATTTCCACCATGGCCCAGGCAAAGCCGCGCCGAAAACCGGGATGCGATTCCACGCGCCCCATCATCATTTCCATCATT
Organism: Verrucomicrobiota bacterium; assembly: GCA_020831635.1. Classification (GTDB taxonomy): domain Bacteria; phylum Verrucomicrobiota; class Kiritimatiellia; order SS1-B-03-39; family UBA6053; genus PXAS01. Next base: position 31,591 of record JAFIGC010000043.1, read on the forward strand.
TGTCCCCCGAGGCCTTGTCCCTGCATGGTTTCCAAGGTTTCTCGCAGGCGTTGCAGGGCTTCTTCACTGAGTTCATCGGGATTTTCCCCGCGAAACAGGGCGAACATCTCCAACACGGTCATGTCGCTGTTCACAAAATGGTCCCGGTCGTAATCGATCGCGTGCAACTGAAATTCGAGTTCCAAGGCCCGGGCCAAGGCCACTTGCATGGAGGAGGCTTCATCGATTTGCGCCCGATCCGGATTGCGAAAATCATCCTCGTCCGCCCCCACCCCTTCAAACAAGACCAAATCCGCGGAGTCCAGTAGTGTTTGCAGGGTTTCATAATAATGGGCGGTGCCGATATGGGACACCCCCACCAAACTGAGCGACCGGGCGGGGCTGCCGGGCACCGCAAAGGTCCGCACCGCGATTTCCAACACCCGGGTGCCCCCCGGCGCATCCGATACCCGAAGATATTCGGGTGCCGAAAAGGCGAACGGGGCCAGCCAAAAAACCAAAAAAGGGTAAATCCAAATTTTCATCCCACAAACATCCCGTCCGCAAGGGCAATTGTCAAGAAGGGTCACGTCCTTTGTGGGAATTCATGCTTTTGTTTTCGGAGAGTTCCGTTTAAGGGGGAGTCATGAAAATTCAATTTACACTCCTCCTGTTTTTATGTGGGTTTGCCGGTTTTCTAAGCGCAAATGAAGATCCATATCACGGGCTGTCAGTGGAAGAAATCCTGCGACAACGCTTGGAGGCCATGGAAGTGGAACGCGATGAGGCCGAAAAGGCGCTGCTTGAGCTTCGCGCCCGCACCGGGCCGCTCATCAATGAAATGGCCAGGGAGCAAGCCCGGCTCAACACGGAAATCGACAACGCCCGCAAGCAACTCTTTCAGCTCAATTCCGCGGCGGCGTCAACCGACGAGGCCACGCAACGCGCCGAGCAGGACCTGGCTGCCACTCGGGAGCGGATTGAAACGCTGGAAAACCAATTGGCCAGCGACCAACGGGAATTCGCGGAGGCGCTCAATGCCCTTCGCGAGAGCGAGCAAACCCTTGAAAACGCGCTGGAATCGGAGCGTACCACCGCCGGCGAACTCCGCGAACGCATGTCCGAACGTCAAGCCCAATTGGAGGCGTTGCGGCAAGATGAGCAAAGCTTGAGACAGGAACGGGACGACATTCGGGGACTGAACGAAAGCCTGCAACAGGAATTGCACACCGCCCAACGGGACGCGGCCCTGTCCCAAGCCCAACTCAACGCCCTGGCCTCGAGAATGGAATTAATGCGGGAACAAATGGCAGAGGCCTTCAAGGAACGAAGTCAGGCCGAACAGGAGCGGGATCAGTTGGCCGGTCGGGTGAAGTCCTTGGAAGATCAATTGAAAACCGCGCGGGAAGAAGGTGCACCCAGGGAAACGGTGGAACGCATGCAGCAGGATCTCGACCTCACCCGGGCCGAGAACGAGATGCTCACCGAAGCCTTGGAGGCGGAACGCCGCCGCCCCGACCTCACCCGCGATCTGGAACGCATCACCCGCGAGCGCGATTTGCTGGATGCCCAAATCAAAACCATGCAGACCCGGGTCGCGACCGTCGAACAAGCCCGCCAGGAATTGGAGATGGCCAACCGCGAACTCCAAGAACGCCTGGCGCAAAGGGAGGCGCAACTCGAAGACAATCGCCGGCAGCTTGAAGAAATGACGCAAGAAGTTCAAAGGGGACGCCACGCGCGGGCGCGCGTGAGTGAATTGGAACAAACCAATCGGGCCCTGCTCGATCATCTGGCCAAAGTGGTGGGGACGCAAGGAATTGCTGGAGCAATTGGATTCCTTGCGGGGGGAATTGGCCGAAGCACGGGAAACCGGTCTTCGGGCCGGCGAAATCGACGAGGTACGCAAAGTCCTCCAGGATCTCTCCGCCGAAAACAACATTCTTCGTGAAGCCCTGGAAGCCGAAGGCATGGCCATGGACACCTTGTCCGATGAAATGCGCAACATCCAACAGGCCCACCTCAGCGAGTTGAACGAACTTGAATCCCTGCTCGGCTCCTCCATGCGGGAACTGAACCTCATGCGCCAACGGGTCGCCGATTTGGAAGAACGGGGCGCGCGCGTCTCCCAAATTGAAGCCGCAAATCGTGACCTTGCCGCCGCCCGCGATCAGGCCCGGCAGGATTTGCGCACGCTGGCCCGCCATATCCAAGCCCTGCGCAAGGAACGCGTGGACCAGCAAAACCGTGCCAGGGAATATCAAGCGGAACGGGAAGGCTTGATTCGGCGGATTATGGAACTCGAAGCCATGAACGCCCGGCCCTGACGTCCCTCCCTAATTTTCTACCGACCCAACCTTCAAAAACCTTTCAAAAGAGTATCATGAACAAAACGGATATGCTACAAGACCTTTTCGACAAACAAATGTCACTCAACCATCGCATCGGTGTGAATCCCGGGGAAATGGACGAGGCCGAGCGCATCCAATGGGTGCTCAACTACACCCGGGCCACTTCACAGGAGTTGGCCGAATTGGTGGACAGCGTCCCCTGGAAGTGGTGGGCGAAATATCAGAAATTCGACCTGCAAAACGCCCGGGTCGAAGTCGTCGATCTCTTCCACTTTCTCATCAGCCTCGCACAGGTCCTCGGCATGGATGCCAAGGACGTGCACGATCTGTACAACCAGAAAAACAAAGTGAATTTCCAGCGACAGGACAGCGGCTACGCCACCAAAGACGAAGACGACAACAAAGACCTGGGGGTTTAGGAGCAGCCGCAACCGCCGCTGCCGCAACCACCTCCGCCACCGCAGCAGCCGCCTTGGGGTTTGACTTCGTCTTCCGTGGGCACCCGTCCCAATTCAAACGACTTGGTTACGTACCGGACAATGGTGTCGCGCAGTTCTTCAAACCCCTGTTGGGCTTCCACAAAACCGCCGGCAACCGGGTGCATCAGCAGCTTTTCGCGCTTGTCTTCAAAATCCTGAATCTCTTCTTCGGTCAATTGGGCGCCGGACTCCTGCTTTTCCACCAGACGGGACTGATGGTCGCTGAGCGCCTGGTACATCAGTTGGGCTTCTTGGTCATTGACAAACGCATCCAGCTTGCCTTTCAGGGCTTTGTAGCTCTCCTGGGCGACGAGGGCTTCGCAAAGCGCTTTGGTTTTGGCAATTACGGGCGTTTCTTGTTCGTTTAAAAGCTGTGACATGCGTTTTTCCTTTGGGATTTGATGTTGCGGGATTGATGTTGAAAGCAAAACAAGGTAACAGAGAAATTATGAATTGCAATTCCGGATGGTTGAATGTTTGACGTACGTGAAAAACCCAAGATGGTGGAACGCGCCTTTTTGGTTGGGGTTTCCCTGAAAGGAGAATCCACCGCCGAGGCGGAGGATTTACTCAGGGAACTGCATGAACTGGTCAATACCCTCGGCATTGGCATCGTGGGCAGCGCCCTCGTGGAAGTCCGAGAATGGAAGGCCCGTCTGCTCATGGGCGGCGGCAAGGCCGAGGAAGTGCTCGAACAGGTCAAAGAACTGAATGCGGACTGCGTGGTCTTTGACAACGAGCTGTCACCCGCCCAACAACGCAACTGGGAAGCGTTCACCAACCTGACCGTCATCGACCGCCAAGAGGTGATCCTCGATATTTTCGGGGCCCGGGCCCAAACCAAGGAGGCCAAACTCCAGGTGGAACTGGCCCGCATGGAATACAATCTCCCTCGCTTGAAAAGGGCTTGGGGACACTTGGGCCGCCAAGGGGGTGGCGGAGGCGGGGGCGGCGGTGGCGGAGGCGGGGGCGGGGGCGGCGGTGGCGGTGCCCATCGCGGCGAAGGCGAACAACAAATCGAAATGGACCGCCGCATGGTTCGGGAGCGCATCGCGTCCCTGAAACAAGAACTCGTCCTCGTTCGCTCCCATCGCGCCACCCAACGCAAGGAACGCAGCCGCATTCCCCTGCCCCACGCCGCCATTGTCGGGTATACCAACGCCGGAAAAAGCTCCCTGCTGCGCACCCTCACCGGTTCGGACGTGTACGTCGCCAACAAACTGTTCGCCACCCTTGACACCACCACCCGCCGTATCGAATTGCCCAATGGCCGACCGCTGCTCATGACCGATACGGTCGGGTTCGTTCGTCGCCTGCCACACCGCCTGGTGGAATCTTTCAAAGCCACACTCGAAGAGGCGGTGCTGTCCGATTTCCTCGTGCATGTCCTCGACATCAACGCCCCCGAAGTCGAAGCCTTCCACCACACCACCCTCGAAGTGCTCAAAGAACTGGGCGCGGATCAAAAACGCATTATCACCGTTTTTAATAAAATCGACCTGCTGGAAGACGACACCAAAACCGCCGCCGTCCGGGCCCACCACCCCGACGCCGTTTTCGTCTCCGCTCACACCGGCGAAGGTCTCGACACCCTCCGGGACCGGATGGCCGATCTGCTCGCCGATCAAATCGCCCACATGCGCTTGAAAATTCCGCACGAACGCGCCGACATCGTGGCCAGACTCCATCAACACGGACACGTCAACGAATGCCGTTACGAGGACGACGCCGTCTATCTTGACACCACCCTCCCCAAGCGTCTCGCCGAAGAAGTCCGGGAATGGTCCGTGGGGTGAGGGATGTGGGTTATGGGTTGAGGGTTATGGGTTGAGGGTAATGGGTTCAGGGTTGAGTGATGTGTTTTGAGGGTTAT
>JAFIGC010000258.1 GCA_020831635.1 Verrucomicrobiota bacterium
CCTTGTAGCCCATGAGATTGTGCGGATTCACAGCAAAGATCTCACGGATTCAGGTGTAAGAAAAGACGTACCCTAACGGCGTGAGCTTGGACTGCAAATGATTTCCCGCAAGAAAATCGAATTCCCCACGCTGCGCCCTCTACGTCCTCCTGTTCAAAAAATCGAACATGGAACGCACATCGAAGGGGCGAAGGGGGACGGGAGCGCCGATCTCCGCATCGGCTGGGGCCATGGGGGCAAACGGGAGGCATCCCGATAAATCCGGGCTTTTTCTTGATTCTCTGCCACAATGGTTTACGAAAGTATGACTATGAGCGAAACTGAAAACCCCGAAGACCTGCCCCATCCGCAGATGCAACAACACGTGCGACGCAAGGCGCCGCCGAAGAGTCGCATCATGATGATCTCCACCCACGGCTACGTGGCCGCCAACCCGCCCTTGGGCAATCCCGACACCGGCGGACAAGTGGTGTACGTCTTGGAATTATCCAAAAAACTGGCCCAATTGGGATACGCCGTGGATATTTGGACCCGACAGTTCGAGGGACAACCTGAAATCGAAGTGGTGGAAGAAGATGTACGCATCATACGCATGCCTTGCGGAGGTCCCGACTTCATCCCCAAAGAATACCTCTACAAAAAACTCCCGGAATGGGGCGAAAACGCCCTGCGCTTCATCAAACGCGAAAACCTGGCCTATGACTTCATCAACAGCCACTATTGGGACGCGGGCCTCGCCGGCGCCCATATCGCCCTCAAGTTGCAAATTCCCCACATCCATACCCCCCACTCCGTGGGCATCTGGAAAAAGGAACAGATGGAGAAGGACTCCGACCTCTCTCCGGAAAAAATGGACAAGGTTTACAATTTCAGCCGCCGCATTCACCACGAAAACATTCTCTATCGCGAATGCGACCTGCTCATCGCCACTTCCCCCATTCAGGTGGATGTGTTTCTCAAAAAGCACGGCGTGGACAAAAATAAACTGCGTATGATCCCGCCCGGCTACGACGACAACCGCTTCTTCCCCGTCAGCGAAGCCAGTCGCGAAAACATCCGCCAGGAATTCGGATACGAAGGCAAAGTCGTCGCCTCCCTCGGTCGCCTCAGCCACAACAAAGGCTTCGACCTGCTCATCGACGCCTTCGCCATCGCCGCCGAACACGCGCCCGAAGCCCACTTGCGCCTGGCCGTGGGCACGGAAACCGACTCCACCACCGAAGATCCCATTCTTGCCGATCTCTTCAGAAAGGTGAACGACTATGGTCTGCAAGATCGCGTCACCATCACCGGCTCCGTTCCCGACGAGGAGATGCCCGCCTTTTATCAGGCCGCCGACGTCTTTTGCCTGCCCAGCCGCTACGAACCCTTCGGCATGACCGCCGTGGAGGCGATGGCCTGCGGCACCCCCTCCGTCATCACCACCCGCGGCGGACTCTACCGCACCATGGTCTATGGGTCCGACGCCATTTACGCGGACAGCCTCGACAAATACGATTTCGGCTACAGCATCCTCAAAGTGCTCCGCTACAAACCCCTTCGCCGCGCCCTCAGCCACCACGGTGCCATCAAAGTGCGCAGCCGTTTCACTTGGACCGGGATCGCCCAACAACTCATCAGCGAAGTCGAACAACGCGGCAGCTCCCTGTTGCTGGAACATTGAGGAGACCCCGCATGAACCCCGTGAAATTATTTGTCTCCGATCTCGACGGCACCCTGCTGGGCAATCCGGAATGCGTTTCCGTTTTCGCCCTCGCCTGGACCCAACTCCCCGACGAGAGCCGCCCCATCCTCGCCTATTCCACCGGACGCCTGCTCAAAGACGCCCAATCGATCATCAAAGCCACCGGACTGCCGGTGCCGGACTATTTGATCTGCGGCGTGGGCACGGAAATCTACGACCCCAAAAATCAAAAACACATCAAAGCCTTCAGCGAAATCCTCGAAGACGGATGGAATCGGGACACCGTCCACGAAATCGCCCGCCACTTTCCGCTCCAGCAACAGCCCAAGCGTTTTCAAACTCCCTTCAAATGCAGCTTTTTTTGGGAAGATGCCACCGAAGACAACCTCAACACCTTGCGCGAAGATTTGGCCGCGGCGGGCTTGACCGTCACCGTGGTCTACTCCAGCAACCGCGATCTCGACATCCTCCCCCACCACGCCAACAAAGGCAACGCCCTCCGCTGGTTCGCCAACCATTTGCAGGTGCCGCTCTCCGAAGTCCTGGCCGCAGGCGATTCCGGGAACGACGCGGCCATGCTCACCCTGCCCGACGTGCGTGGCATCGTCGTGGAAAACGCCCAGCCCGAACTCATGGAAGCCACCGTACACGGCGCCGTCACCGGCAGCGTCTACCAGGCCAACGGCGTGGCCGCCGAAGGCGTTTTGGAAGGCTTGGTACACTTCGGGGTGTTGGAGAGCTACGACCTGCACCCCGACTCCGGCCCCGCCCCCGAATCCTTCGAAGCCCCCCTGCAACAAATCATCCGCGAGGAAGCCGAAGTAATGGCCCCGGAAGACGCGGACGAGGACGCCTATCTCCGTCTGGCACGCGACAAGGCCATCGAGGGCCTCCACCGCTGCGTCACCCCCATGGGCTTTACCGCCTGCTCCATTCTCGACAACGTTACCCGCGGCACCGACTCCAACTACCACAGCGTTTGGGGACGCGACGGCGCCGTCACCATCATCGGCAGCCTCCATCTGGACGACAAAACCCTCCGCGACGCCCAGCGCAATACCCTCATGACCCTGCTCGACCACATTTCCCCCAACGGGCAAATTCCCGCCAACGTTCAGGTCGAAACCCGCGAACCCGACTACTCCGGCGTCGGCGGCATCTGCTCCATCGACAGCGGACTTTGGGTCATCATCGCCTTCTACGAATTCATCCGCGAAACCCGCGAACTGGACCTGCTCCGACAATACAAGGGCATCCTCCAACACGCCATGAACTGGCTCAGCGCCCACGACAGCAACAACGACGGACTCCTCGAAATTCCCGAGGCGGGCGACTGGACCGACCTCTTCGGCCGCAGCTACAACGTCCTCTACGACGAAGTCCTCTGGTATCGCACCAACGTCTGTTACGGACGCCTCATGGAAATGATCGGCGACGAAAAAAAAGCCGGCGATTACCTCCGCTGGTCCGGTGCCATTCGCTCCGCCATTCTTTCCAACTTCTGGCCCGCCACCAATCCCCACGACCGCACCGACCCCGTCTCCTTTGCCGACACCCAGTTCTCCCTCGGCGACACCAACTACCTCGTCGCCCAGGTCACCCCCTTCAATTTCGACTGGCGTTGTGACGTGCTCGGCAACGCCATGGCCTTCCTCTTCAACGTGCTCGACCACGAACGCGCCCAAATCGCCTTCCGCTTCATGTGGGGCGTCGGCGTCAACGACCCCTACCCCGCCGCCAACCTCTATCCCGTGGTCACCGCAGGCGATCCCATGTGGAAGAACTATTACACCGTCAACCTCCTCAACTTGCCCCACCACTACCACAACGGCGGCATCTGGCCCTTCGTGGGCGGCTTCTGGGTCCGCTTCATTCACCGCCTCGGTCTCACCGACCTCGCCCGCCAAGAACTCCACCGCCTCGCCGAAGTCAACCAAAAGGGCATTTCCGGCGAATGGGAATTCAACGAATGGGTGCACGGCCAAACCGGAAAACCCATGGGCAAGGCCCACCAAGCTTGGTCCTGTTCCGAATACCTCGCCGCCTACAAGGCCGTGTACGGGCGGTAACTCCATTTTCAACGACCCGCCCCCTTTTCCGACGCTCGGAAGCATTTCAAAAACGGCTTCCGACGGTCGGAAACTTTCAGAAAACCGCTTCCGATCCTCGGAAAACAGGGTATAAGACCTCCATGAACCTCGATTTAGCCGGAAAAGACAACGACATCGCCTACAAAGTGCTCACCGCCCTGATCACCCCCCGTCCCATCGCTTGGGTCAGCACCCTCAACGAAGACGGTGGCGTCAACGTGGCTCCCTTCAGTTTCTTCAACGTCTTCGGCAGCGCCCCGCCGCTGGTCATCTTCGGGGTCGGCAACAAAGCCCCCGGCATCCCCAAAGACACCGTCCGCAATATCGAGCGCGAAAAAGAATACGTCATCAATTTGGTCGACGAACATGTGGCCGAAGCCATGAACCTCAGCGCCGCCGCCCACCCTTATGGCGAATCCGAACTGGACCACAACGGCTGCACCACCGCGCCCACCCTGAACCTGCGCACCCCCCGCATCGCCGAAGCGCCCGTCTCCTTGGAATGCAAACTGCACGAAATCCAAAAAATCGGCGGAAACCGCATCGTCATCGGCATCGCCGGCAACGTCACCATCCGCGACGGCATCCTCGATCCCGAAACCAAATACCTCAACGGCGACGCCTTCCCCGTCATCGGCCGCATGCAAGGACCCGACGGGTACGTCCGCTGCCGCGACCGCTTTTCCATGCAATGGCCCAGAGTTTAGCGGCTTCGCCGCGGAGATTGCGGCTCCGCCGCGGAGATTGCGGCTCCGCCGCGGAGATTGCGGCTCCGCCGCGGAGATTGC
>JAFIGC010000044.1 GCA_020831635.1 Verrucomicrobiota bacterium
TCGCGGTGCTCGCTACACGCACTCCAAAGCGGCTTCGCCGCGCTCCTTACTCCGGTGAAAGGTCCGAGTTCACGATTTTCCGCATTTCGTAAAAAACTAAAAATTAACTTGCATTCACTCCATAAATTTACGTTAATTTGTGGATTATGATCCACAGATTCATGTAAATTGATTACATCGAAGAGGAAAAAGGAAACTTGCTGGCGGCGGAATTCAAGTGGAAATCCGGGAAACGGGTCTCGTTCCCGAAAGCCTGGAGAGAAAGTTACCCGGCGTCCCGCCAGATCTTGGTCACCCCGGAAACGGTTTCCGATTTTTTGCTCTGACCCTCCGTGCCTCTGCGCCTCCGTGAGAACATCGTGAAACCGTGTGGGAACAGGGAGAGTGGCATCGGGAGAGTGGCATCCCGTTGGGATGCTGTTTCGGGTTGGGGCGCATGGACCAGGGGTTTCACCCCCGGCTGACGGGTGGCATCCCGTTGGGATGCGTGTTCCGAGAGGGGGGGGCGTTTACGATTGACCCCAACGGGGTCACACTCCTCAGCCCGGCGGCAACGCCCCGGGAAATGGTTCCCATTTTTCATTGCCGACCCCAACGAGGGCGCACTCTTTTTCTGAGGTATGGAAGGTTTTTTTTTCATAGAAAATGTCCAAACACCTATCGTCGCGTAGCAACGTTCGACGAATAGCCGTGGATTTCAATCCACGGTTCGGGTACGACCCAGACCCGTGCGCCGCTGGACAATTCCTCATGGAAAACTTGACAAGACACATAAAACGTCGTTTTATGTGTCTATGAAAACAAATGTGGATCTTGATGAAAAACTGGTTGTCGCCGCCAGAGAACTGACGGGGTTAAAAACCAAAAAGGACTTGGTCAATCATGCCTTGTCCGAACTGGTGCGCAGGGGCGACCAGAAAAAGATACTGGCGTTGCGTGGAAAAATACAATGGCAGGGAGATCTTGCCGATATGCGGTCCCTGCGCTCATCATGATTTTCGTGGACACCAGTGTCTGGATAATGGCTTTTTGCCGCATGCTGTTTGCAACAGGATGCCCGCATTCTTGCCCGGGACCGCGACTTCGCTTATTTGTCGCAAACATCAAATCTGAAGGTCTATGCTCTTTAACCTGAATTTTCCGTGAGGGGAAGCCGTTCCCGATTGACCCCAACGGGGTCACACTCATCAGCCCGGCGGCTACGCCCCGGGAAATGTGTCCCATTTTTCATTGCCGACCCCAACGGGGTCGCACTCTTCTTCGGAGGCATGGGAGGGTTTTTTCTTGGAAAATTTCCAAACGCCAAGATCATGACCTCGTTCCATGGGGGGAGGGCGGGTCTTATGAAATTACCACGAAACATTCAAACTTCCAAGCAATTCATCGCCAAAGTTATATACAGATCCTCTGTGAGAGACATATGATAATCCCTTTCCGTCGCGTAGCGACGTTCGACGCATAGCCGTGGATTTCAATCCACGGTTCGGGTACAACCCAACCCGTGCGCCGCGTAGCGTCGCCTGACGGATCTGGGGGTTTTAACCCCGTCTCGGTTTGTGACGCGAAGCGTCTTTGGAGTGCGTGTAGCGAGCCCCGCGAAGCTACCGCTTTGCGTTGGCTTGGGGGAATGCCGGCCCTTTTTCTTTGGCAGGGGGGAAAGCGGTAGCTTCGTTGCACTCGCTACACGCACTCCAAAGCGGCTACGCCGCGCTCCTTACTCCGTACTTGCAATATATTGTATGTCCTCTCAAAGGCACGGAGGCACAGAGGTCAAAGTATACTTCCCCTCCATGCCTCTGCGCCTCCGTGAGAGCGAAAAACACGTCTCTATGTTGTGTTGAGGTAACATACAACTGATGTCAGCGATGGATTTGTGACGCGAAGCGTCTTTGGAGTGCGTGTAGCGAGTGCAACGAAGCTACCGCTTTGCGTTGGCTTGGGGGGAATGCCGGCCCTTTTTCTTTGGCAGCGGGGAAAGCGGTAGCTTCGCGGTGCTCGCTACACGCACTCCAAAGCGGCTACGCCGCGCTCCTTACTCCGTACTCGCACAAAAAACCTGCCAAATCTCCTCCTAATCCTGCTCCTAATCGTAATCCTAATCCTAATCCTAATCCCCTGGAATGTGAGCCTATTCTATTTTCTTCTGCAACGTTTCCAATTCCTCGCCCAGGATCACCCATTCCCGGGTCTCGGCTTGGATTTGGCCGGCGAGTTCGTTGAGACCTTTTTGGTGGGTGGCGAAATCTTTGATTTCTCCGCGTTCCAGTTCGGCCAAGGCGTCGGCTTGTCGGGCTTCGAGTTTTTCGATTTCGGCTTCGTGTTTGCTCATGCGGCTTTCGAGGCGGCGGATCTGCTTTTGGATCTCTTTGCGCTCTTTTCCGCCCAGTCCGGGCGAGGAAGCCGACGCGGGGTCATCTTTGGCGGTTCCGACCGGGGCTGTCTTTGAGTCTTTGGCTTGGTCCAGCGCTTTCAAGCCGCCGGTTTTTTCGAGAAAATAGTCGTAGCCGCCCGGCCAGCGTTGGATGCCGGCGGGGGTGACCGCGAGGATGCAGTTGGCCACGGTGCGGACGAAGCTGACGTCGTGGCTCACCAGGCAAACGGTTCCTTGGTATTTTTTCAGGGCGTCCTCCAGAGCCTCCCGTCCGGCAATGTCCAAGTGCGTGGTGGGTTCGTCGAGGATGAGGAGGTTGGGCGGGTTGACGAAGATGCGGGCGAAGGCGAGGCGGATTTTTTCGCCGCCGCTGAGAATGCCGGTGGATTTTTCGATGTCTTCGCCCCGAAATCCGAATCCGCCCAAGAGGGAACGGATTTCCTGTTCGCTGATGTTGCGTTTGGCCGCGTCACGGATCACCCGATAGGCACTCTGTTCCGGGGGCATGGTGTCGGCGAATTCCTGACTTTGATACCCGGGCACGGCATTGTGTCCCATGACCCGTTTGCCGGTGGTGGGGGGCATGACCCCGGCGAGAATTTTCAGCAGCGTGGATTTGCCCATGCCGTTGTAGCCCACCAGGGCAAGCCGGTCGCCTTTCTCCAAACGCAAATCCACATCTTGAAAAATCCAGGGATCGTCCCCGTATCGGTGTCCGACCCCTTCCAAGCGGATCAACTCGTGTCCGGAGGACGGGGGAGGGGGGATGCGAATCAATTTGGCCGGATCGTCGTTTTCCAGGACCGGGAGGGGTTCCATTTTCTCCAGCATCTTGATGCGGCTTTGCACTTGGGCCGCTTTGGTGGCCTGGGCGCGGAAACGGGTGATGAAGCGTTCCATTTCCTCGCGTTTTTTGGACAAAGTGCGGTACCGGGCCTCCTGCTGGCCAAAGCGGGCTTCGCGCTCCACCTGATATTTGTCATAGCCGCCGGCGTAGCGGGTGACTTTTGCCTGCCGCACTTCCAGAATGTCCTTGGCCAGGGTGCGGAGCAAATGCCGGTCGTGGGAAATCAGCATCAGCGTGCCCTCGTATCCGCTCAGGTACCGCTGCAGCCACTCCACCGCCGGCAAATCGAGATAGTTGGACGGTTCGTCCAAGAGCAGAATATCCGGACGCGACAGCAGCGTTCGGGCCAATTGGGCCCGCATTTGCCAGCCGCCGCTGAAAGTGCCCATGACATCGTCAAAACGGTCCTCGGCAAAGCCCAGACCGCTCAGGGCTGATTCGGCGCGGGTTTGCAGTCCGTATCCATCCCGATGTTCGAATTCATGCTGCAAGTGTCCCAGGCGGTCCAGTAGGTCCGGAGTCGGGGATGCCGCCACCTGTTCCTGCAAACGGTGCAATTCCGCTTCCATTTCCCGCAAGTCTTCGCTGCCCGACAACACAAAGGACAGCAGGCCGATTTCCCCGACTTCTTCCGGCACCTGCTGACGCAAATACCCGATGGAAAGCTGGCCGGGCACGATCACTTCGCCCGCCTCAATGTCCTCCTCCCCGGTAATCAGCCGGAAAATCGTACTCTTGCCGGCGCCATTGGGGCCGACCACGCCGATGCGTTCCCCGGGGTTCACCGTAAACGAGGTTTCCCGCAAGACATCCTGCGGTCCATAAATTTTGGTCACGTTGTCGAAAACAATCATGCGCGGCTACTTATCCGAAAGTAGCCCGCAGGGGAAGGTTCCTTTTCAATTGTGTAGGGGCGGAGGGGGACAGGAGCGCCGATCGCCGCATCGGCTGGGGCTAGGGGGCGGGAGCTTAGCTTTCCGCAATTAGAGTCTTGCGGAAAAAGATGATACATAAAAGCGTTTATCTTCATCGTAATCCTGATCGTAATCGTAATCGAAAAGGGAGATTTCGTCGATTAGGATTACGAGTACGATTAGGATTACGAGTACGAGGAAAGACAGGTTTGGTTGCGGGCGTCCCCCCGTGCCCCGCCAATACGGCGATTGGCGCTCCTGTCGCCGTGGCTCCGCAAAAACCTTTCCCCCCATTCGTGCACCCACTCGGAGAATCGCTCCATTTTCGGGTGGAAATTCACGAAAAACGTCAAATCGTACAATCAATATACGATTTATATTGCAATGCGGTTTTTCGCGTTTATGTTGGACGCATGAAAAGCCCGAAACGGGCATGAAACCGAACCGAAAAGAAGGCGAAGTATCGACATGAGTCCCTCACAAATCGTGACCCAAAAGCGTATGACGGCCGAAGAGGCCGCCGCCATGATTCAGAATGGCGAGGTGATCAGCACCAGTGGTTTCACCCCCGCCGGATATCCCAAGGCCATTCCCCTGGCGCTGGCCGCCAGAGCCGAAGCCCTGCACGCCCAAGGGCGGGAGTTCAAGGTTTCCCTCTACACCGGCGCCAGCGTCGGCGACGAGTTGGACGGCTCCTTGGCCCGAGCCAAGGCCCTGAATTTCCGGATGCCGTATCAGTCCAACAAAGAGATTCGGGACGGCATCAACTCCGGCGAGATTGAATTCGTCGACTTCCACCTGTCGCACGTGGCCCAATATCTGCGTTACGGCTTCATCCCCCGTTCCACCACCGCCATCGTCGAAGCCGTGGAAGTGACCAACGACGGGAAAATTTATCTCAGCACCTCCGGCGGCATGAGCGCCACCTTCCTGAAATCCGCCGATCGGATTTTCGTGGAACTCAATGAGTCCATGCCCAAAGGGTTGATGGGCTTTCACGACGTCTACGTCCCCAAATCCCCGCCCAATCGTCCGCCCCTGCCCATTTACCATCCCGGCGACCGCATCGGCACGCCGTATGTGAAAGTGGACCCCTCCAAAATCGTCGGCATTGTCACCACCGAGATGCCCGACAAGACCCCGCCGTTCCGGGCCCCGGACGCGGACAGCGAGGCCATTGCCGCCAACGTGATCGATTTCCTCCTGCACGAACAGAAAAAGGGACGCCTCCCCGAGCATCTGCCCTACCAATCCGGCGTGGGCAATGTCGCCAATGCGGTCCTGTCCGGCTTCGCCTCCCATCCCCAAATCGACGCGATTTCCCTGTACACGGAAGTCATGCAGGATGGCGTGTTCGAACTCATCGAAGCGGACCGGCTGGAAATGGCTTCCACCTGTTCGCTGACCCTTTCGCCCGCCGGTCAGGTCAAATTCCGGGCCAATATCGACGAACTCAAGCACAAGATCATCATTCGTCAGCAGGAAATGTCCAACAATCCCGAAGTCATTCGCCGTCTGGGGGTGATCTCCATGAACACGGCCCTGGAAATGGACATTTTCGGGAACGTGAACTCCACCCATGTGGTGGGCAGCAAGATGATGAACGGAATCGGCGGCAGCGGCGATTTCTGTCGCAACGCCTACATTTCCATTTTCATGACCCCGTCCATCGCCAAAAACGGAGATATTTCCGCGGTGGTGCCGATGGTGAGCCACGCCGACCACAACGAGCACTCGGTGCAGGTGATGGTGACCGAGCAGGGTCTGGCCGATTTGCGGGGTCTGTCCCCGGTGCGTCGGGCCCGGCTGATCATCGAAAAATGCGTGCATCCGGATTACAAGGAGATGCTGACGGATTATTTGGACTTTGGTCTCAAAAACGCCCCGTCCAAGCACACCCCGCACGTTTTGGCCCACGCCTTTGACTTTCACAAACGCTTTCTCGAAACCGGCAGCATGAAAATGCGCGAACCCGCCGGCGTCTGAACCTTCCCGGAGAACCGTCCCCATGTCGACAGCCCCCTTGACTCCCCATCTCAACCTGCGCGAAACCTTCGGCGCACCCGATCCCGCTTTATGGATGAGCCTCACCGAAAAAGTGCTCAACGGCGTGCCGTTTGAGAAGAAGCTGGTGGTGCGGACCCCGGAAGGCATTCCCGTCCAACCCATTTACGATGTCAAGACCCTGGAATCCACCCCCTGGGGGGACGGCACGCCGGGTGAATTCCCCTATGTGCGAGGAACGGAAGCGGCCGGATATCACGCCGGGTCTTGGGAAGTTCGCCAGAATCTCCCGTACCCCACGGCGGCCGAATTCAACGCCGCCGCCAAACGGGATCTGGGCCGGGGACAGGATGCCCTGGTGCTGCGTTTCGACAGCACCGGACGTCAGGGGATGGATCCCATTGACCGCGCGGGCATGGACGGCACTTCGATTTGTTGCAAAAAAGATTTTGACGAAGCCCTGGAAGGCATCGACCTCAGCGGCCTCGCCGTACATGTCGAAGCGGGCGTCAGTGCCCCCGCCGCCGCCGAGATGTTGCTCAACCGGGACGGAGCCCCCACCCGGGGCAGCGTTTGTCTGGACCCCGTCGCCCTGCTGGCGGTGGATGGGCAGTTGCCCATGACCCAGGAACGGGCCTGGGATTTGCTGGCCGTGCATGTGAAATTCATGCACCGTCGCGCCCCGCAAATGAAAAGCATCGGCGTGGACGTCACCTGGTCCGGCAATGCCGGGGGCCACGCGGTCACGGATTTGTCTCTCATGCTCGCGTCCGCCGCCGAAACCCTGCGGGCCTTGGAGGAGCGCGGCATTTCCCCCGATTTGGCCGCCTCCAAAATGTTGGTCCGCTTCACCGTGGGCACCGATTTCTTCATGGAAATCGCCAAATTCAGAGCCGCCCGCGGCTTGTGGGCCCACCTCGTCCGCGCCTGCGGGGGAGGGGATGACGCCGCGAAATTGACCCAACATGCGGTCACCTCCATTTGGGAGCAAAGCGCCCTCGACCCCTATGTGAATTTGCTGCGGGCCACCTCCGAAGCCTTCAGCGCCGTGGTCGGCGGGGTCAATGGACTGACCGTGGATCCCTTCGACACCGTATTCGGACTGCCCAATGAATTTTCCCGCCGCATTGCCCGGAACATTCAACTGGTCCTCCGGGATGAAGCCCACTTGATGGAAGTGGTCGATCCCGCCGGCGGTTCCTGGGTGGTCGAAGAGCTGACCAAAGAACTTGCCGATGCCGCCTGGAGCAAATTCCAAGAGATCGAAAAGGCGGGCGGCGTTCTGGCGATGTTGCGGGACGGCAGCCTACGAAACGAATTGCAGGCGCTCGCGAAAGAGCGGAAAACAAAATTGGCCCAGCGTCGGGAAGTCAAAGTGGGCGTCAACCAATTTGCCAACCTCGACGAAGTCAAACCGCAGGTGCACCGACCCGATCCCGCGGACATGGCCCGCGCGGCCCTGAACCGCATCACCACCTTAAGGGGACGACGGGATGAAACCGCGGTTCGGGCCCAGTTGAAATCCCTGCGAAACGACCGCTTGCCCGATGCCCCCTGTGAGCCACTCAGGATCGGAGCCACCTTGGGCGAAGTGATTTCCGCCATTGGCGTGGGCGAAACCACCCGCGTGGTGCCCGTGCAATTGGGTCGCCTGACGGAAGGATACGAACGGCTGCGCCAAAACATGGAAGCCTACGTCGCCGAACACGGGGAAGCGCCCAAAATTCATTTCGCGCAGATGGGTCCGGTGCGCCAGCACAAGATCCGTTCCGATTTCAGCGCCGAATTCCTGCGGCCCTCCGGGTTCAACCTTGTCGTGGGAGACAGCTACGAGGACGCCGAAAGCGCCGCCGCCGCCGCCGTGGCCTGCGGCGCCGCCGCCACAGTGATCTGTTCCACCGATCCGACCTATCCCGAACTGGTCCCCGCCTTTGCCAAGGCCGTGAAAGCGGCCGCGCCGAAGATGCAGGTACTGGTGGCCGGATTGCTGCCGGAACATCTGGAAGAGTTCAAGGCCGCAGGCGTGAATGAATTCATCCACCTGCGCGCCAACAACCTGCAATTGCTCACCGACCTTCAAGCCCTTACCGGAGTGGCCCAATGACCCGTGTTCCCGACTTCAGCCAAATTCCCTTTTCTCCCGAAACCACCAACTTCGATCCCGACGCCTGGCGCAGGGATCTGGAGACCCGCAGCGGCAAGAACGCCGCCGATCTGCTCACCGAATCCCTCGAGCACATCAACCTGCGGGGCCTGTACACGCGGGCCGACTACGCCAACTGCGATCACCTCGCCTACACCTCCGGGATTCCGCCGTTTTTGCGCGGACCCTACACCACCATGTACTGCATGAGGCCTTGGACGGTTCGCCAGTACGCCGGGTTTTCCACCGCCGAAGAGTCCAACGCCTTTTACCGCCGCAATCTCGCCATGGGACAGCGCGGACTGTCGGTGGCCTTTGACCTTGCGACCCACCGCGGATACGATTCCGATCATCCCCGGGTCACTGGCGATGTGGGCAAAGCGGGCGTGGCCGTGGATTCCATCCTCGACATGAAAGTGCTGTTCGACGGCATTCCCCTCGATAAAATGTCCGTGTCCATGACCATGAACGGCGCGGTATTGCCGATTTTGGCCTTCTTTATTGTCGCCGGCGAAGAGCAGGGCGTGCCCATGGATCAGCTCACCGGCACCATTCAGAACGACATTCTCAAGGAGTATATGGTGCGGAACACCTACATTTATCCGCCCCTGCCTTCCATGAAAATCATCGCCGACATCTTCGAGTTCACCTCGCAAAAGATGCCCAAGTTCAACAGCATTTCCATTTCCGGCTACCATATGCAGGAAGCGGGCGCCACCGCCGACCTGGAAATGGCCTACACCCTCGCGGATGGTCTGGAATATGTCCGCGCCGGCATCGCCGCCGGCATTGACATTGACGCCTTTGCGCCCCGCTTGTCCTTCTTCTGGGCCCAGGGCAAAAATTATTTCATGGAAATCGCGAAAATGCGGGCCGCGCGCGTGATTTGGGCCAAGCTCATCAAACAGTTTGACCCCAAAAACGACAAATCCATGGCCTTGCGCACACACAGTCAGACCTCCGGCTGGTCGCTGACCGAGCAGGATCCCTTCAACAACGTGGCCCGCACCTGCATCGAGGCCATGGCGGCCACTTTGGGTCATACCCAGTCCCTGCACACCAATTCCCTCGACGAAGCCATCGCCCTGCCCACCGATTTTTCCGCGCGGATCGCCCGGAACACCCAGTTGTATTTGCAGCACGAAACCGGCATTTGCCGGACCGTGGACCCCTGGGGAGGTTCGTATTACGTGGAAACCTTGACCCGCCAGCTCATGGAGCGCGCCTGGGAACACATCCTCGAAGTGGAGCAACTCGGCGGCATGGCCAAGGCCATCGAAACCGGTCTGCCGAAAATGCGCATTGAAGAAGCCGCCGCCCGCAGGCAGGCGCTCATCGATTCCGGACAGGAAACCATCATCGGGGTCAACAAATACCGCCTCGAAAACGAAGATCCCCTCGAAATTCTCGAAGTGGACAACACCGCCGTGCGCGACTCCCAAATTCGTCGTTTGCAAAAACTGCGGGACGAGCGGGACGAGCCCAAGTGTCAGGCCGCCCTCGAAGCGCTGGGCGCCTGCGCTGAAAGCGGCAAGGGCAACTTGTTGGAACTCGCCGTGGACGCCGCCCGGGCCCGGGCTTCGCTCGGCGAAATTTCCGACGCCCTCGAAGAACATTTCGGACGGCATCAGGCGGTCATCCGCTCGATTTCCGGCGTTTACAGCAGCACATACGGAGAGGACGGCAGCGTGAAAGAAATCATCGAACTCGCGGACAAATTTGAAAAATTGGAAGGACGCCGTCCCCGCATTCTCATTGCCAAGCTTGGACAGGACGGACACGACCGCGGCGGCAAAGTCGTGGCCACCGCCTTTGCCGACTTGGGCTTTGACGTGGATGTGGGCCCTCTGTTCATGACCGCCGAGGAGGCCGCGCAGATGGCCGTCGAGAACGATGTGCACATCGTGGGCATGAGTTCCCTGGCCGCCGGACACAAAACCCTCTTGCCGCAACTGGTGGAAGAATTGAACAAACGCGGACGCGAAGACATCCTCGTGGTCATTGGCGGGGTGATTCCGGCCCAGGACTACGCATTTCTGCGCGAGCACGGCGCCGCCGCCATTTTCGGACCCGGCACCGTCATTCCCGTGGCCGCCAAAAATCTTCTGGAACAGCTTTTGAGCGAAGGGGATGAGGCATGACCGAAACCGGACGACGCAAACCCGAGTGGGCGGGAGAAGGCGAAGGCTTTACCTGCTCGGTCATGGATGGGGTGACCGGAGGCCATGACGGCCTGCCCGGCGCGGTCGCGCGTCCCCGTTTTCAGCGTCGTCGGCCCACCTACAGCGAAGCCCAAATGTTGGCGGGCGTGCGTGCCGCCGACCGCACCGTCCTGGGCCGGGTGCTTTCCCTGATCGAAAGCAATGCCGATCATCACATGGAATTGGCGCAAAATCTTCTCCGCCAACTGTTGCCCGAAACCGGTGGCGCCATCCGCATTGGCATCACCGGCGTGCCCGGCGCCGGAAAAAGCACCTTCATCGACGCCTTTGGCAGCCTGCTTTGCGATCAGGGGCATCGGGTCGCCGTCTTGGCCGTCGACCCCAGCAGCACCCTCACCCGGGGCAGCATTCTCGGGGACAAAACGCGCATGGAGCGTCTGTCCCGTCACCCCAACGCCTTTATCCGTCCGTCACCCACCGGCGGCACTTTGGGCGGGGTCAGCCGCAAAACCCGCGAAACCATGCTGCTCTGCGAGGCGGCGGGATTTGATGTGATTCTCGTGGAAACCGTCGGCGTGGGGCAAAGCGAAGCCACCGTCCGTTCCATGACCGATTTTTTCATGCTCCTGACCCTGACCGGGGCCGGGGACGATCTTCAGGGCATCAAACGCGGGGTCATGGAAAACGCCGACGCCATTGTCATCAACAAAGCCGATGGGGACAACCGGACCAAGGCCGAGCGGCTGGGGCACGAATTCACCCATGCCTTGCGCTACCTCAAGACGCCCACCCCCGGATGGCAGCCCAAAGCCTTTTTGGTGTCCGCCCTGGAAAAAGAGGGGCTCGACGAGGTGTGGGCCGCCATCGAACGCTTTCGGGAGATTACCGCCGACAATGACTTTTTCGAGACCCGTCGCCATGAACAGGTCACCGAATGGATGATGAGCATGGTGCTCGATCAGGTGCAGCAGCGTTTTTTGAGTTTGCCCCGCGTTCAACAACGTCTGCCCGGACTCAAGCGCGAAGTGATGGAAGGCAAACTGCCCGCCACCGCCGCCGCCCGCGAATTGCTCAATACCGCCAATTGCCCGCTTTTTTCACCCAAAACCCCTGAAAAGGACTCCACGCATGATTCAGAAAGTTGACCATATCGGCATTGCCGTGCGTTCATTGGCGGAAAGCATTCCGTATTACGAAAACGCCCTCGGCATGAAACTGCTCAAAACCGAGGAAGTGGCCTCCCAAAAAGTGCGCACCGCATTTTTCGAAGCGGGCGAAACCCACGTGGAATTGCTCGAACCCACGGCGGAAGACTCCCCCATCGCCAAATTTTTGGAAAAGAACGGCGAAGGCATCCACCACGTCGCCTTTGGCACCGACGACATCACCGCCCAGCTCGCCCAAGCCGCGAATGCCGGGGTGCGCCTCATTCACGAAGTACCCATGATCGGCGCCGGCGGCAAACAGGTCGCCTTCCTGCATCCCAAATCCACCCAAGGCGTTCTCACCGAATTCTGCTCCGGCGGCGAACACTAATCCCATATCCCATATCCCATATCCCATATCCCATATCCCATATCCCATATCCATTATCCCTTATCCCTTATCCCCCAACCCCAGGTCCAGCCATGTCCGTGAAAATCATCATCCTCCGCAAAGTGCCGCAAGGCAAAGAAGCCGCCATCAAACCGCTTGTCATGCAACTGCGCGCCCTGTGCATGAGCAATGACGGCTACATTGGCGGCGAAACCCTGATCAACGCCGATGACCCCACCGAAATTCTGGTCATCAGTTCCTGGAAAGACGTTGGCGAATGGAACTGCTGGCTCGCCAGCGAGGAACGCGCCATGATCCAGCAACAAATCGACGACATCACCGGTCATCAGACCGTGTATCAAGTTTATTATCACGCCTGAACCGACGAAAGGCCCCATCCACATGAACACCGCAAAATCACTTGACGAACTCATCAACTTACGAGCCGAGGCCCGCGCGGGCGGCGGCGAGGCGAAAATCGCCAAACTCCACGAAAAGGGACGCCACACTGCCCGGGAACGCATCGACGCGCTTCTGGACGAAGGCAGTTTCGAGGAGTTTGACATGTTCAAAGTCCATCGTTGCGTGAATTTCGGCATGGAAGAAACCAAATTCCTCGGCGACGGCATCGTCGTGGGCTCCGGCACCATCAACGGCCGCTTGGTCTATGTGTACGCCCAGGATTTCACCGTCTTCGGGGGCTCGCTTTCCGAAACCATGGCCGAAAAAATCTGCAAAGTCATGGACATGGCCGTCAAATGCGGCGCACCCGTCATTGGCCTCAATGATTCCGGCGGGGCCCGCATTCAGGAGGGGATCGAATCCCTAGCCGGATACACCAATATTTTCTTTCGAAACGTCGCCTGTTCCGGGGTCATCCCCCAATTGTCCGGGATTTTCGGACCTTGCGCGGGCGGGGCGGTGTATTCCCCCGCGCTCACCGATTTCACGGTGATGGTGCGTCACAACAGCTACATGTTTCTCACCGGACCCAAGGTGGTCAAATCCGTGACCCATGAAGATGTCGGGGTGGAAGACCTCGGCGGCGCCAGCATTCACACCACCAAAAGCGGAGTCGCCCACCTGGCCGCCGACGACGGGGCCCAAGCCATTTCCCATTTGCGGGAAATGCTCTCCTACATGCCGCAAAACAACATGGAGAAACCGCCCATTGTCGAAAACAACGACCCCTTGGACCGGGCCGAAGAAAGTCTCGACGAGATGATTCCCGACAATCCCAACCAGGCCTACGACATCAAAGACGTGATCCGGGAAGTCGTCGACGAAAAACATTTCTTTGAACTCCAAGAGGATTACGCCGCCAACATCGTCATCGGGTTCGCCCGCTTCGGCGGACAATCCGTCGGCATCGTCGCCAACCAGCCCAATGTTCTCGCCGGGGTTCTCAACAACGACGCCTCCATCAAAGCGGCCCGTTTCGTGCGCTTCTGCGACTGCTTCAACATCCCCTTGGTCACCTTTGTGGACGTCCCCGGGTTCATGCCCGGCACCATCGAGGAATACGCGGGCATCATTCGCAACGGCGCCAAACTCCTGTACGCCTACGCGGAGGCCACGGTGCCCAAAATCACCATCACCACCCGCAAATCCTACGGCGGCGCCCATTGCGTCATGAGCTCCAAACAACTGGATGGCGACCTCAACTACGCCTGGCCCACCGCCGAAATCGCGGTCATGGGCGGCAAGGGGGCCGTGGAAATCCTCAATGCCCGCGACATCAAGGGCAAATCGCCCGAAGAAGCCAAGGCCATCCTCGCGGAAAAAGAAAAAGAATACACCGAACGCTTCGCCAACCCCTATGTCGCCGCCGGACGCGGATATGTGGACGACGTGATTCTGCCGCGCGAAACCCGCCTGCGGGTCATTCGCGGACTGCGCATGTTGCAGGACAAACACCGCACCACCCATCCCAAAAAACACGGCAACATTCCCCTCTAATTGGAGCCCGCACCGATGCCACGATTCATTCACCTTTTCACCGGACTGTTGTTCCATCTGCCGCTGCTGGTCTTGGCAGAGGACGCGGTCGCTGAAGTCCCTTATGACCAAAACGGCGATCCCAGGGGCATTTTCCTCGCCCTCACCGGAGTCCTCATCGTTTTTGCGGGGCTGGCGGCCATCAGCCTCTTTATCGCCCTGCTTCCCAAAATCCTGGGGGGACTGGAACGAAAAAGCAAAGAACCGGAAAGCCCGAACACCACTGCGGTTCCGCATACCGGCGGCGGCTATATTGACGAGGGCACCCTCGCGGCCATCGGCATGGTCATACGGGCGGAAACCGAACGAATTTCCGGCTCCAACTTGAAAGTCACCCTTGGATTCACCCAGTCGTCCTGGGCCCTATCCAGCAAAATGCGCATCATTCCCGGGAGGATCAACTCATGA
This sequence comes from Verrucomicrobiota bacterium, assembly GCA_020831635.1. Taxonomy (GTDB): domain Bacteria; phylum Verrucomicrobiota; class Kiritimatiellia; order SS1-B-03-39; family UBA6053; genus PXAS01. The sequence continues at coordinate 14,384 of JAFIGC010000044.1, forward strand.
GAACCTATACCCTGAACATCGAAAACAAAGACTACGAGGTGGAAGTCAAAAGCTTCAGCCTCCAACACGCCACCCTGGTGGTCAACGGCAAAACCATTCACGTGGACGTCAAAGACGTCACCACCAAAGCCACCGCGTTGAGTCAATCGGAGTCCTCCCCCGCGCCAGTGCGGGCACCCGCGCCGTCCAGCGCCCCCGCCGCTCCCAGGGTGGCCAATGGACCCGGTCCCGCCCCCGCGGGTGGAAACGGGGTGAAAGCCCCCATCCCCGGCGCCATTCTCAGCGTGGACGTCGCCGAAGGCGATACCGTGCAGGCCGGTCAACTGCTCCTGAAAATGGAAGCCATGAAAATGGAAAACCAGATCAAAGCGCCCCGGGCCGGCAAAGTGACGAAAATTCTCGTCAAAGTGGGTGACGCCGTTGCCCAAGGCGCGGATTTGTTACTCATCGAATAGGCACATGAACTGGCTCATGCTACTCTTTGGGGCGGTGATCATCGCCTACGCCTTTGTCAAAGACGCGAAACCGCTTTTGCTGGTTCCCTTGGGCTTTGGCATCCTCGTCGGCAATATTCCCGTCGGGGGACTCGGCATCGGGGTATCCGAGCCGGGTTCCATCCTGAATATCATTTACTTGGGGGTTCAATTGGGCGTTTTGCCGCCCATCCTGTTCTTTGGCATTGGCGCCATGACCGATTTTTCCCCCTTGATCGCCAATCCCAAGGCCCTGATGTTGGGCATGGCCGCGCCCATCGGCATTTTCGTGACCATCCTGTTCGCGTCCCTGTTTGGGTTCAACGCCTCCGAAGCCTTTGCCATCGGCATCGCCGGGGGAGGGGACCCCGCCTCGGCCGTTTACCTCTCCACCCGCCTGGGTGGCGAGTCCGCGGCCCTGTTCGCCATCGTCTGTCTGGCGGCGGTGCTAATTACCTCCCTGACCCCGGTACTGTTGCCACCGACCTTGCGTCGCTTGACCACCGCCAAAGAGCGGGCCATCGTGATGCCCCCGCCCCGAATCGTGGGCAAGCTGGAACGCCGCGTGTTTCCGGTGGCCGCCTTTTTGATTTGCGCCCTCATCGCCCCCGGGTCCATCGCATTGACCGGCATGTTGTTTTTCGGAAACCTCCTCAAAGAAAGTGGCGTGGCCGAGCGACTCGCCGGCACCGCGCGGGGAAGTCTCTTGGACTTCGCCTACATCTTCTTTGGGTTCGGGGTCGGCGCGGCCGCCGAAGGCAGTCTCATTCTCTCCCGGAACGGCCTGCTCATATTCGTGGCCGCCCTGATCGGCTATCCCGTGGGCGCCGTGGCCGGGGTATTGATCGCCAAAGTCATGAACAAAGTCTTCAAAACCAACCTCAATCCCCTCATTGGCGCCGCCGGTGTGGCCGCACTCCCCGAAGCCGCCCGGGCAGCCAACCAAGTGGCCACCGAAGAAAATCCACAGAACTACTTGCTCATGCACGCCATGGGACCCAACGTCGCCGGCCTCATCGCCACCGCCATCACCGTCGGCATCCTTTGGGCCGTGATGGCATGATGATTTTGGTCAGGATGATGCGGGAGATATGGATTGGACAGAATGATGGGGTATAGAGAAGGAAAGAAGTAAAGAAGGAGAGAGAACAGAATGATGGGATGAAATTCCGCACTCCGAACTCAGCACTTATCCTGATAGAATGATGGGGGGTGGGAGAGACCCTGAATCCGTGTGAACTTGGCAAAGAAGTCGTGAAGGATCATGGAGCGAAAGGGTTGTCGGGAACCGAGGCAGAATCGCTTTCGTGCGGCCCTCCGGGACGCTCAATCATCTCTTCTTTTCCCCGGGGTGAGCTACGGCGGGTCGTGAAACGCCCCTCCAAACCGCACCCCGAGACAGGATCCCAATCATCCAGGGCGTCCCGGAGGGCCGCACGGAAAACAGGGCGGGAGGCTCGAGGGTGAGCGGAATCGTTGCCGTGGGCGGTGTTTTCCGACGTTCGGAAGCATTTCGAAAAAGGTTTCCGATGCTCGGAAAATATTTGAAAAAACCTTCCGACGCTCGGAAGCGATTCTAAAAAATCTTCCGACGTTCGGAATTCCGTTTGAGCTGAGGATCGGATGGACAGAGTTTCCCGACCTTCGTTCCAGTCCGCCGAATTTTTTGAACAGGAGGACGCAGAGGGTAATGGTGTTGGAGATGCCTTTGCTCTCTTTGCTTTTTATTTTAAGCGTGCATTTCGCGTGTTTTAGTGGTTACAAAATATCTGCAATGAAAATCGCTCAATAGACCCTTGAACCCTCCAAAAACATGAAAACGATCCATTACATCCTGTTTGCCTTGATCGCCGGTCACTTGATCCGATTTGCCCATGGTCAAGAAATTGAAAATGACGCTCCTGAAGGTTTCACCCCCATGGTCTTCGAGATTTCCAGTTATGATGCTCAATTAAGTGAAGGGGAATCCATGAAAATCAAAGGGGTGGATTCCCAAGGATATTTTGTTTTCAGGACGCCGGTTCCAGTGCTTGAAGTTGCCAAACATTACATCCGATATTTTATGGAAGACGGATGGCAAAAGCTCGGTGACTATCCATTCCTTCGAACAACGAATGAAGGAGATGATTGGGGAGGCGTGTATGGCAAGGATGATTTCATTGTTGCCATTTCATGTCATGGATCATGGAATTTTGGTGTCCTCACGAAGGATGGGGAAATCAAATCCTATACGGCGAACGGTATCCATATCCAGGTTTTACGGGGGGACCCAAAGGTTTTGTTCGGAGGGGATCCGACGACGATGCACGCGGTTTCCGCCATTGAAGACTATCTTGAAGAATGGGTGTCCACCGATCCAAACAGCTTGATTCGATATCAAAATGATCAAGTGACTCCTTCGACCGGTCGCAAGGCATACAAGGCTTATCTGGAAAAATTCGAAGCAATTCTAAGCTTTGAGCGGACCTCCGCTGAGCTTGGTGAAGATATTCAGCCACAATCATTTGTGGACAGAATGATGGAAAAGGGAAGTCGGAGAGAAGGAAAGAAGGAGAGCGGGCAAAATGATGTTGAGGTGGGGGATGGGACAGAATAATATGATGACAGAATGGTGAGGAGATGGGATGAGTGGCGTGGGGAAGGGATGCGGTAAATTGTTTTTGAGCGGTGTTTTCCGACGCTCGGAAGCGATTTGGAAATGGGTTCCGACGGTCGGAAGCGGTAGATGCGAGTTTTTCCGTGCCCCTGAAGGGGCGCGGGGAACCGGCTAAAGGGCCTGTTGATTTATTGAAACGAAAAGGTTTTTAACCGCTTAAGGACGCTAAAAGAACGCTTAAATTAACTTGATTAGATTATTTTAAGCGTACATTAAGCGTATTTTAGCGGTTTCTAAATATCTGCAATGAATACGTGAGGCTACGTGATTGACCTGGAACGGGTTGTGTGTTCCGAGTCCCGGATTTATCCGGTTCCAACTGGGGCTTTAGCCCCTGTTTTCGGAGCCGGAATTGAATCTGTAATATCCGCGGCGTGGAGCGTGGGAGGGGGAACGGAGCGCGGACACTCCTGTCCGCATTTTTTCCGAAATTGACTCCGGGCCTGAAGGCCCATCGTTGAAACCTCGTAAACGAGGGACTCCAAACACCCCAATCCGCATTCGTCACTCCCCTGACCTCTATCCTCCGACCTCTGACCTCTCTCTTATTTCAGTAATTCCGGACGAATTTCGATTCGTTCCTTTTTCGGGGCGATTACCAGGCGGCAGTAGGGGGCGTTGGGGTTGCGGCGGAAATAGTTTTGGTGATAGTCTTCGGCTTTGTAGAACGTGGGAGCTTCTTCGACTTGGGTAACGATGGGGTCATCAAAGGTTTTGGCTTCGGTCAGTTTTTTGATTTTGGCCTTGGCGGCGGCATTTTGGGCTTCGCCGTAAGTGAAAATGACGGAGCGGTACTGTGTGCCCACGTCGTTTCCCTGTCGATTGAGGGTGGTGGGGTCGTGGATGGCAAAAAAGACTTCCAAGAGGTCTTCATATTGGATGACTTCGGGGTCGAAGGTCACCTTGACCACTTCCGCGTGTCCGGTACGCCCGCTGGTGACTTCATTGTACGTGGGACGGGCCACGGTGCCGCCCTGATAGCCGGAAACCACTTTGTCCACGCCTTTCAAGCGTTGGAAAAAGGCTTCGACGCACCAGAAACAGCCGCCCCCGAAGGAGGCTTCCTGCAATTTTGGGTTCGGAGGGGAATCACTCATCCCCCAAAGTCCGATGGAGCAGAGAAAAAGCAAGGCGAAGAATTTGATTTTCATGGGATAAGATAAGGCCGGATTAGTTATTTTCCACCCTCATGCCGAAAAGAAGAGTGTTTTCTTGGCCGGGGAAGAGGTACAGTTCGCGGGCGTGCAATTGCAGGTTGCGTTCGCGGGCTTCAAGGCGCAATCTGGCGGCGGCCCGGACAAAAGCGGGTTCGGCCCGGCGGGCCTCTGCCGCTTCTTCGAGTTCGACGCGCACCAGCAGCCATCGCATGGGGGGAAGGGGGCTGATGTCCGCGCCGAGGGGGAGGGGGGGATGTCCTCGCCGTCCACACGCAGTCCCACGCTGACGTTGTCGTCCGCGTGGATGACGATCATCAGCGGCGGACTGACCTCCAATTCCGCTTTTTTCACGGCATCCCCGATCAGGGCGTAGGCCCGGGCAAGGTTGGCGGGATTGGCGACCACCAGCAGATTTCCGGCGGGTAGCGCCATTTCTTCCACGATTTTTCCAGGTGGTGTTTCAAATTCGCGCACAGATTGGGGCAAATGCTCCCATCCTTGGAAAATCCGCCGGTTCTCGACCGTGGGCGCCGGACGTTCAAAGGTCTCGGGAATGAGAATTTCATTGAATTCAAAGTCTCCGGGCCTGCCCAATCCGGTGAGCAGGACGCATAGCAGGGCGTAACCCAAGCGCGAAAACGGGGTGGCCATTTTTTTTGGAGGGAAGAAATATGAAGGGATGATTCTGGCGTTTTTCCTATTGAATCCATAGGAATTTCCTTCGAATCCGGGTATATTCATATTGACTTTTTGGCATTCATATTGAGAAGGGGAAGTGTGAGATCCCTGTATGAGTCGAAACGGGTCTTTTGTCAATATATGGTTTTTTTCCGTTGCGAAAAAAAATGTTTGCATCCATATTCGTTTGTGTGTTAGTACTCCAATTATGCTTCTTCAGATTAGCCATGCATTTCGCGGAAATATAATCCATTTCCAGATAAGCGTGGGTGTTTTTCAAACCCTTAGGTGATGATCATGATGTTTTCCAGATTCCGTTTGTTTTCCTTGTCTTGTTTTCTCTTGGCCCTTCCGCTTGTGTTGCGCGCCGATCCCATTTCCGATGCCCGGGCACAGTTGCAGGCCGGGGAAACTTCACGAGTCGATTCGACTTTGGCCGAACTGCTGGAGCAGGAACCGACGCCGCTGGCCGCATTGGAGATCTCTTTCGCCGCCGCCCGCGCCGACGGGCGGGTGTTCACCGCCGAACGGCGCGTACGCGAGTTGATTCGCAGGGAAGGGGAAAACAACCCGCTTTGGATTTATGAAGGCGCTTTGGTGTCCCGCGATTTGGGAGAGGACGCCCAATATTTGGACCGGCTGATGTTTTTCGCCCGCCGCCAAACCGAACGCTCGGAAGAACTTGAGCAGGCGCTGCGCACCCTGAGCCTTTCCAGCAATTTTCCCGAGGCTTTCCGGAAATATCGTGAAGTCTATGGCACTGATCGCGCCAAGTTTCAATATGGTCTGGAGATGCTGCGGCGGATTCGGGCCGCCGACCAAGCGCCCCTGCTTTTGGAGTTGGCGGGGTATCTGTTGAGTGATTATGGTTCAACGCGCAACAACGAGGCGGTATATGAGGAACTGCACGAGGCCTTGGAATCCCGCTTGTTCGGTCTTTCGCGCAATGACGTTTATCAGGTGATGTTTTCCCACAAGGTGCACGGTCTCGGCATGATTCAAGAGATGATCCGCCGGCATGGCATGGACGTGCCCACGCTTTTTGCCCTGCAACGGGCCTTTGAAGCACCTCTGCCCACTGATTTGGTGCGTCGTTTCGACGGTCTGCGGGATTTGGAAAATGAAACCCTGCGCACCCAACTCGCCCGGGAATACATTACCTTGGAGCCCCTGTACCGTTCACGGGGTTCCGCCGACCAGTATCGGGCCTATGCCTGGCGTCTCGCGAATCGCCCGGAGGTCTTCATTCCGGATGCCGGTCGCCTCATCACCGAACGGCAGGCGGCCGACCTCCTGCGCAACGTGATTTCCGCCCATGAGGGGCGCGAGCAAATTTTGAGGGGGCTGTCCCGCCGCTTTTTCACGAGTCATCGGGATCTGTCCAACCGCTATATCGCCGACGGGGAGATCAAAACCGCGTTGATGCGCGCGGCGCCCGGCGCTTTCCACGCCGTGGATTTGCGGGAACTGGTCTCCGGACAGGAGGAAAACGAGGGGATGCTCAAGGCTTTGATCGAGTTGACCAACGGGCGTCAGGATGTCCGCATGGAATTGTTGGAGTCCTTCAGCCGTCACAACCACGGCGAACTCCTTCTCGAAGCGTCGCGTCGCGAGATGATTTTGAACGCCACCAGTTTTGATACCCCGAACTTGGCCCGGCATTTTCTGAGCAGCAATGCGGTGGACATGGACGCGAAAATCAAGGCCCTGAACGAGGCCTATGCGCACAGCGGCAATACTCCGCGTTTCCGCGAGTTGGTAACTCGCCGGGAAAACAACACGCGGGATTCGGATGAAATGAAGGCTTTTGTGGAAGGACTGCGGGACGACGCCAGCGCCAAGGACCCCATTCTCGACATCTTGGTCCGCGTCTCCAATGACAGTCATTTGCGTGGACGGGATCGGAATGAGCCACGGCAGGAATTCACCGACTTGATGATCCGGGCCTTCGAAATTTACGGGCGTCCCTTTCCTTCGGACGACGCTCCGGCCATTCAAACCCGTTATTTGGAAGATTTGTTGGCCCGATATCGGGGCACCGCCGACCGGCGCGAGGGTCGCCGTATTTACGCGGAGGTGGTGGGCCCCCGTTTGAGCAAAGACGCGGATTGGGATCAGTTCATCCAGTTCACGGTGTTGGACAACGGCATGGACGGCCCCGCCAGTTATCATGCCGCCGCCGCGTATCTCGCCCATTTTAACGAGTACATCGACGATTTGCGCAACGCCTGGCATCCGGACGGGAACACCGATCCGCTGTTCCGTCCCCTGTTTGGCGAAATGTCCGCCGAAGACGTTCGCTACTACTTGCATCGCAACCGGACGCAGTGGTCCCCCAAATTCTTGGCGGAGCAACTGGGGGCCGCCTTGGCCGCGCAAGATTTAAGCGGCGGCAATCCCGTCCGGATTCGCCAAATCCTGGAGCGGCTGCGTGATCGGGCGGAAGACGCGGCGGAATCGTATCCCCTGGATTTGCTGGCCGAACAATTTTTGAACCCGCGTGAGGACGGCGAATACGGCGGGAATTGGGAAATCAGACGGGAAGTGATGCGCATGTTTGTCGCCGCCGGCAAACAATCCGAAGGCGTGGCCCACATGCTCGCGGGTGCGGCCAAGGCCCACCCTGCACGGGGCATGACCGTGATTTCGTCGCTGACGGCAGACACGGGCCTTGTGCCAAACGAGGGCAATGAGGACATCGCCCCAAAAGAAGGGCATCGCCGGCATATCATGGCGAACGTGCTGTATCCCATGGTTCGGGAAATTCCCGCGGGCGATTCCCCCATGTTGTATGTGCACAATTGGATGCACAGCCACATCAATTGGCTGATAAGCCGCAACAACCCTTCGGAGGAAGAGCGGAGCATCTATCGGAAACTGCACGTGGAACTGGTGGGCCACCTGGCCCGCGGCGCCCGTGGCGACGCCAATTGGTCGGATTTGGTGCCGGGAATTGAACGGGGATTTGACGATGCCCTCGAGCGCAACGACAAACGGGATTTGGTGTCTTTGATTTTGTTGGCGGGCCGGGAGTCCAGCAATGTCCGCCGCAACCATGTTGAAGGGTTGATCGAGCGTTTGGAAACGCGCGAAATGTGGGAGCACCTGTTCCTGTTCACCCAGTTGATCCGGGACCCGGATCCTTCCGCCTCCGCGTTGCTGGCCGAGGCCCGCAGCGACGCCTCCGCCAACGTGCCCGGCATTTACCCGGTGGATGTGGGCCATCCCGCCTATCCCCTCTTCCTGGCCTCCACGGAATTGGCGCAAAACAACCAGGAAATGGCTTGGACCTTGCTTCGGGACAATTTGGACGAATTCGCGGATGATCTTTTTCTGTTTCCCCGCGACTTCTCCGCATGGGCCTTGGAGCGCCTCCGCGAAGTCAAAGGCGAGAACAACATCTATTTGACCCGGTCTTTGGAACTGAGCAACCTGTTGCTGACCCGTTCCGACGATTTGCCCACCGAGTTCACGGCCAGAATCATGTTGAATCGGGCTGAAATTTTCCGGGACCAACGCAATTTCGACGCCGCCCGCTTGGAATATCAATCCATTCGCACCAACCCCGATTATCAGCGCACCGCTTACGGACGGCAGGCCATGTTCCGGGACGTGGACCTGATGATCACCATGGGCAATGTCAGTGCCGCCGAAGGCTTGTTGGAATATTGGATGACCAATCCCGATCAGGAATTGCAGGTGCAAGCCAACTATTTCCAAGCTTTGATCGCATTCAACAATCAGGACGACGACGCCACCCGCGAATTTCTGGACAAGGTGTTCGCGGTGGACTTCACCCACGCCGAAGCCCGCCTGTTGCATGGCCGCTGGCGTTTGCGCACCAACTACGAAGTCGACAACCCCGAGATTTTGTTGGGGACCTTGCGGGACCGCACCATTTTGCGTCCGGGCCAGCCCTTGCGCATTACCGTTTCCGACCGCAACCTCAGCGTGGTGGGCGGCGGCGCCGCCATTCCCGTCTTGGTCACCACCTCTCACGGGGAAGACCGGGAAGTGATCAACCTGCATCCTTCCACGCGCGATCCGCGTTTGTTCCGCGGGATGATCGACACCGTCTTGGGCGAGGCCGTGCCCGGAAACCGGGTCTTGGAAATCAACGGTCTTGATGTCATCAGCTATGAAATCGAACCGGAATTCCTCCAATCCCGCGGCATGGAGTCTGCTGAAGCCAAAACCCTGCGCGTGGTGGATGACGCCACCATGATGGTGAGCGCCGGCAATTTGCTGACGGAAGCCGAGCAGCAGTCTCTGGAAATCCAGCGCCAGATGAGCGGTGGGCGGACGGAACAAACCGGCGCCGACCAACAAGTGCGTCCCGGCAATCCCTTCTATGTGATGGTGCGTGACCGGGACCGGAGCCATGGCGGCGAGGGCGGCAGTGTCACCGTGAACGTGGAAACGCGCAGCGGGGACCGCATTCCCAATTTCAAATTGAAGGAAGTCGAACCGTATTCCGGCATTTTCAGGGGCGAAGTGCCCACGGCATTGCCCCCGCCGCGTGCCGCCGCATCCGACACTGCGGACGGAACCCTGCCCGGCAACACCATCAACTTCAATCGGGACGGCATCTGGCGAAGTCGCGCCGACGGGCGTCAGGATAAATGGTTGGAAGCCGACACCATGAACAGCCATTTGATTTCCCGGGTCGAGTTGAAGACCCCCGAAGTCGCGGACATCAGCGAAATTCGCTTGATGGGGCGCTTGACGGGCGAATGGGTGGAAATGGGTGGCATTCCCCGCCGGGCCGAGCCCAGTGGCGGGGTGAGTTTGCGGTTGGCCAGTCGGAACGTGAGCGGCATCGACGAGTACCGTCGGTATTTCTCGCAAAGTGTCGGCACACCCCAATCCCAGACGGATTTCCGTTTTGAGGGTGAAACTGCCGCTAGAATTCATTTGCGCGGGGCTTTTTACATGAGCGAGGCCCGCGACATTAATTTTCATTTCATTCCCGTGGAACGGGATCATGAAAACGCCTTGAGGGACGCTTGGCTTTTCCTGGTCTTGAACGGAGAAGTGATTGCCAATGGCCGGGCCTCGGAAATGCATGGGGACGACGGTATTGCCGTGCCTTTGTCCGAGGGCGGACATGTGTTGGAAGTGTACGGATTTGTGCGGCATAATCGGGATCGATTCATCTTGGGATATGAACGCCAGGACGGTGTCGTCGAGCCGATCCCTGCCGCATGGTTCAGCGTGGAGGAAAATCCCGAACTTTTGGCGTTTCTGAGCGACCGCGCCGAAATCAAGCGCACCGGCGATGGCTTTGTGGCCGAGTTCAGCGAACCCGAACGCCTCCGCAGTTTGCGCTGGGAATTCGTCCGATATGTCGGGGATGCCATCAGCGTCAGCGAATTCAAAGTCGTGGATGCCGAAGGCGAGACCATTCTCCCCGGCCCGAGCGATTTCACGGATGCCTTGGACAACGATATTCTCGAAATCGCCCCCGGAGATCAGATCACCGTCACCTATGTGGACCAAGTGACCACCAGTGGCCAACGGCGGACGCTGACCCGGCAACTCGGCTCTCGTTTCACCAATGGCAGCATCGGGTTCTTTTTCGAACGACTGACCCCCGGCTCCTCTGGGATTCAGAGCAGCTTGCACGGGGCCTATCGCTTCAGACCCGGAGACAGTTTCATGGTGGTGGTGAATGACGCCGACGAAGACGTCAGTCCCGCCGCCGATACCGTGGAAGTGACCGTAACCACTCGCAGCGGAGAGTCGCTGACCCTCAAGGCCGTCGAACAAGGCGGTGGCGGGGATGGCGGCGTGCACACCGGGCGATTCGTGGCCTTGTTGCGTACCACGCTGGACGGCCAAACCGGCGGCGACACCATTCGCGTGCGTCCGGGCGACCGCTTGACCGCCTCCTACGTGGACAAAGAGAACACCAATCCGGGAATCCCCGTTACCCGCACCGCCGAACTTGGCAGCGTGCAGGCCAGCGAGCCCCAGGTGACCATGTTCCACACCTGGCGGGAACGCCGGGAAGATACCGGGGACGAGGCTCGTCGGCGCATCGAACAAATCCAGGCGAGAACCGGGAACGACGACATCAATCGCATGTTCACTTGGGACCGCTTTGCCATGCCCATGTCCGAAAACGAAATGGCGGAGGAACGCATCACCGTCAACGTGGACGCGCCCTTGCCGTTTGAGATTTTGCATCCTTCCCGGGCCATGCACAGTGGCAGCACCTTGCGGTTGCGCGCCTATGCCGCCTCGGAATTGGCCTCCGCCCAAGAACAGGGTCGCGAACCCGAAGGCGTGAACATCCCCGTGGGCTTGGGCCGCGCCCGCGGCGGCTTGGCGGTTCGACCCAATCCCGCGATCCCGACGCCCGACACGGACGAAGTCACCGCCGTGCCGCCCAACGCGACCTTTGGCGGGGTGTTGAATTTTGCCTTGGGTCAATCCTCCGACAGCCTGACCCTGGAAGGGGGTGGGGTGGGGGCCAACACCTTGCTGGTGCAGGGCAACGACCAAGTGCGCTTCCAACTTTACGATGATCAGGATCAACTGATTTTCGAGCGGGAACTGCAGTTGGCGTCCGAAGGCAGCATTGCTTTGTTGGACAGCACCTTCCAGGCGGAACGGACCAAAATCCATCTCGGCCAGCGTTTCTTCGTCCAGGTCATCGATTCGGACCGGGACATCAGCCCCCGACAGGATGAGATCACCGTGCGCGTGGAAGCGGAAGTCGCCGGAAGCGCCGTGGACTTGGTCTTGCGGGAAACGCTCCGGAATTCCGGGATTTTCACCGGCGTAATCGTCCCCCAATTCGCGCGGTCGGAAGATGCGCCGCCGTTGGAAGACGACGAGATGGACGCCTCTTTGATGGGTATTCCCACGATTGACGTCGGGTTTGGAGACAAAATTCGCTTCACCTATCAGGATGAAACCGGATTGCCGAACCGTCCGCCGCAGACGCATACCGTCACCGGCGAAATTTTCGATGGGTCCGACGGCAAGGTGTTTGCCTTCACGAAACGCTTCGAAGATCCTGAAATGGCGGTGCGGGTGCAGTTCCGTCTCGCCGAAAGTCTCTTTGAAATGGCCAAGGATTATCGGCGTCTGGAGCAGACCGACCGTTCCGCCGCCTCCATTGCCGAGGGCAAACGGATTCTCGAAGAAGCGCTGATGAGTTACCCCGAAACCGAATTGGTGGTGCAGGGCGAATACCTCTTGGCCAACCTCTACCAAGAGCTGGGCGCGGAAGCGGAGAAGGAAGACCCCGAAGGGGCCCGCGAATTCTATCAAGAAGCCTTGGGCAGATTTTCCTCCCTGCTGAGCAATTATCCCGACAGTGATTTCGCCCCCCGGGCCCAGTTCCACAAGGCGCTTTGTTTGGAAAAACTCGGTGACTTTGCCACCGCCAGCGAAGAATATGTGAAAATGACCTACATTTTTCCCGATTCGCCGCTCGTGGGGGATGCCGCCATCCGTTTGGCCACCCATTATTACCGCAATGAGCAACGGTACGACATCGCCGGACGCATCTACTCCAACTTCTACCATCGTTTCAGCGGACATCCGCTCGCGCCCCGGGCTTTGTTCATGAGCGCGCAGAGCCATATGAAACAGGCCGAGGTCTGGGAAGACGAGGTGCGCGCCCAGGGACGTCCCGAACGCGAAGCCAAGACCCAGCGGGTTCTCGACGAATACCGCAACGCGGTCAACAACTTCCAGACCCTGATTGACGACAGCTCCGGCATGGTGGACAACGAAGTGCGGGCCCAGGCCATGTATTGGGCCGGCGACGCCAGCCTGCGCGGGCTTGATTATCCCAACGCCTACATCTTCCTTCGCAGGACGGTGTTCGAATATCCGGAATCCGAATGGGCCCGCCGGGCGCGCGGTCTGTTGATGCAATCCGAAGAACAGTTCCGGGGATTGGATTGATGCGAAACCGAATTCCCATCTTCCTTCTGGCGAGTGGGTTGGCGGTTTCCGCCTTTGCCCAACAGTGGTCCCACGTCATGCCCGTGGAATTGTATCAGACCATGAATCTGGCCGAGCGCTCCGCCCTGGACCGAGCCCTCAAACTCTTTGATGACGGCGGCGCGGGACGGAACGACCGCGAACAGCAGTTGCATCGCAACGCCACCAACGAATGGGAGCGCTTCCGGTCCCAATACGCCGATTCCGTGGACTCCGAGATTTTCGCGTATTCGCTCTTCATGCAGGCCAAGAGCCAGCGCGCGTCGAGGGATCGACATACCGCCGTGCGGACCTTTACCGAAGTGCTCGATTTCTTTCCCGATGAAGTCTGGTTGGCGGCGCCGTCCCTGTATTTTCGGGCCATGACCCATTTCGACATTGGGGATGATCGCCGGGGTTTCTCCGATTTGCGGGAAATGGCGGATCATCCCGCCTACGGCAAACACAGCCTCGCCGCCGGCGCCCTCAATCGTATCGCCGACAACCACTGGGAAAACAAACGACCCGATCAGGCCGTGGAAATCTGGAAAAAAGTCGCCGAGGAATTCGGGGAACTCAACCGGGACCAGACCCGGCAGGCCGCCGACAAGCTGTACGATTGGACGCTTGTCCGGGGCAACGTGGCCGAGGCGTATGACCTCCGCTTGGAGCGCGAATCCCGCGGTTCCGAGGAACAACGTCGTGCCAATGCCATTCAACATGTGTTCCAACAAGGGGTCCGGGACGCCGGGGGCGGGTATTACCGTTGGTATTTCAATCACCTTCACGAAGAGGACCGCGCCAACGAGATGCGGGATGCCCTGCGGACCAAGCTTTATGAATGGTTTGTCTCCAAACAATCGGACTTTTTGGCCGTGGACCGCCTCTGGGATTTTTTGTTGATGCGTTACGATTACAACGCCTCCCACAACCAAGAGAAACTCGACGAGCTTTTGTTGGAGATCGTGCAATATTTCCGGTCCAGTGAGACGGAACCCAACCGTAGGGTTTCCCGCGCCAAAACCATTATTGACCGCTTGGCCCGTTCGGGACGCTGGGACAATGCCCTTTCCATGTTGGAATTCATTCCCGAACCCACGGACCGCCTTTGGACCGAATTCGAATTGAGCCAACGCCGCAGGACCCATGAATACAGTCTCACCGTACTCGATCAGATCGACGGCTTGAACGTTCCCGAGGAAAGCCGCAAGGCCTTGGCCGCCCGGGCCCGGATTCATCATCGCAATCTAAACAATTACGAAGAGGCCATCAAATTGTATCACGAGATCAACGATCCGCCCGACACCCTGTGGGAAATCGTGGACTGTCATCGCCGCCTCGGCAATCGCGAGCAAGCCCGCAACGTGCTCACCGAAATCGCCAGTATTTTCCCCGATCTTGCCCCCCGCGCCCTGTACATGCAGGCGGAACATTACCGTTCCGACGGAGAGCAGGAACAAGCCGTCAACCTTTACCGCAGTATTCTCCGCCATCCTGAATGGCGTCGTTCCCGCGAAGCCTCCCAATCCCATGACCGCCTTGAAGCCATGGGCTTGGACACCGCGGGTGGCGTGATCCACGAAGTGCATTAACCGGAGTTCCCCAACCATGATGAATCAGATGATGAAAACCACGACTTTATCCATGCTCAAATGCTGTTTGGCCCTCACTTTTGTGTTTGGGGTCGCCCACGCGCAAACGGAGTCCGAAGCCGACGCCCGCAGCACCGCGGCTGTCAGCCGCGATGAATTGCGGGCCCGCCGCATGATCGAAAGCGCCCTCGAGTTGGTCCGCAGCGGCCAGCACGAGCGCGGCGTCAGCATGCTCGAAGCGGTGGGGGACATGTTTCCAGACAGCGCCGCCCGTTTCCGGGCGTCCCTGGAACTGGCCCGTCATCACATTGAAAGCAACCAATTCGACAAGGCCGCCGCGCAGTTGAACGTGGCCCGCAATTCCCGCGACGAGGACGAACAGGCCGAGGCTTGGTTCCTGACCGGACGCGTCAATTTCCAACGCGCGAATTACAACGAAGCCTTTTCCGCGTTCCGTCGGGTGATCAACGATTTTCCCGCCAGCGAATTCACCAACCTTTCCTATGATATGATTGGTCAGGCGCATTTTAACCAGGGCCGCTGGGGCAAGGCCGTGGAAGCCTTTCAAATGGTGGGCACCGCCGTTCCCGAGTCCCTCGCCGAAGCGGACGAAGTTCTGGCCGAGGCCGGGCAACGTCTGTTCGTGAAAGTCCATGACCGCGACCTGCGGATTCTCAGCAGTTTGGGCGAAAAAAGTTACGTCACCATCGAAGCCGAATCCGGCGACAAGGAAGAAGTGCTCTTGACCCGATTGGGACGCAGCGGCGAAGACTGGATTGCCTCGATCATGATGGCGCCCGAACCCTCCGAACCCAATGACGGCGTGCTGACTGTGCGCGGTGGCGAGGTGGTGACCGTGACCTACATCGACCGCAATAACGCCGAGGGCGAAGTGGACGTGCCCATCACCACGCAAGTGCGCGTGGTGTCCACGGGGGCGGTGGCCTTCACCGACGGCGCCTACAACCGCAGTGTTCGCGGCGTGTTCGCGGGACAGCCCGCCTACGTGCGCCTGGTGGATTTGGATTTGGATGTCACGCCGGAGCCCGATGAGGCCGAGGTGGATGTGATCGCGTATTACAAGGTGGAACGGGAAGTCGAAACCACCCTGCCCCAGGAAGTCGATATCGATACCATGGATGAGCGCGAGCAAGAAGACGAATGGGTGGAACGCGGACGCATCACCTTGCGTCTGACGGAAACCGACAACCATTCCGGGGAATTCCGGGGTCAGTTCCGTCCCGTGATCGCCGAGTTTGCCACCGGTTCCGATCGGGAACTCGTGGTCATGCCCAACGACGAAATCGTGCTCTCCTACACCGATGAAACCCATTTGCGCGGGGACACGCCCGAAGAACGCCTCGCCCGGGTGCAGGTGGTCGTGGGCGGCAGCACCGAGCCCCAGTCCATTGTGTCCGAAGCCAACGACGCCAATACCCAGGCGCAGAAACTGCTCATCGAAGCGCAACTCCTGCATCGCTGGGCCTCGATCTTCGATGACGTGGGTCTGGAGGAATCCGCCTTTTCCAAAGCCGAAGAAGGCTTGGACAAAGTCGAGGAGATCATGCAGCTCACCGCTCGCCAGAGTTTGAACCGCGAACTTTTGGAGCAGTCCTTCGCGGTGCGGTGGGATTTGTATTTGGTCCAGGGCCGTTTGAACGAAGCCATCGCCACTTGCATGGCCTTGGTCGAGTTGTTTCCCGACACCACCCTGGTGGACCGGGCCTTCATGAATATTGCCCGCGCCCGTGCCGAGGCCGGCACCTTGGAGGAGATGCGCGAAGCCATCCGGGTGTACCGGACCGTCATCGATTTGCCCCAGTCCGATTACAAGGCCGAGGCCCAGTTCCGCATCGGCGAGGTCACCGAGGACATGATCCGTTACAATCTCCGTCCCGGCACCGACCCCAATTTCGCCCCCGCCATGGTCGAGTACCAACGTTGCGCGGAAATGTATCCCCATTCGCCCTTCGCCGGGGAATCGTTCAACAAAATCATCAACTTCCATATCACCCAGCGCGATTATCTGCGTTCGGTGGAATTGATGGATCGAGTGATGCAGGATTATCCCGACGCGCCCTGGATGGACGAAATCCTCGTCAAATGGGGCGTGGTCGCCTTCCGCATGGGCAACCGCAACGTCGCCATCCAAAAATTCATGCAGGTTCTCGAAGAATATCCCAACGGCGCTTCCGCCGGACAGGCCCGAAACTTCTTGCAAAGACTGCAATAATCCACGAAACAACACTCCGTCTGATTTCCAACCCTCCGACCCGATTCCATTATGCTCACATACATCCTCGACGGTGGTCCCATCATGTGGCCGCTCATGATCCTCTCCATCCTCACCTTTGCCATCATCATCGACCGGGTGCGCGCCTTCCGTGCCGCCGGCTCGGATTTTGATGACTTGCGGCGGGAAGTGAATGAAAACCTGCTCGACGAAAAAATCGACGAGGCCATCACCCGAGTCGAAGCCGCCGATGGCCCCGTGGCCGCGTGCCTGCTGGTGGGCCTGCAACGGTACCGCAAAATGCGCGAGCGCAAACGCGAGCCCGAGGAAATTGAGACCGCCGTGTCCAAAATGATGGAGGATTTCGCGCCCAAAGCCATCAGCGGACTCGAAAAGCGCCTCAACCTTTTGGTGCTGATCGCCTCCGTTTCTCCGTTGCTGGGGATGACCGGCACCGTGACCGGGATGATCAAATCTTTTGACAAAATGGCCGAGGCCGCCGGGCTGGACCCTGCCGCCGTTTCAAGCGGCATCGCCGAAGCCTTGATCACCACCGCAACCGGACTGATCGTGGCCATTCCCG
This sequence comes from Verrucomicrobiota bacterium, assembly GCA_020831635.1. Lineage (GTDB taxonomy): Bacteria > Verrucomicrobiota > Kiritimatiellia > SS1-B-03-39 > UBA6053 > PXAS01. The sequence goes on from JAFIGC010000044.1 coordinate 31,697, forward strand.
CCGTGGTGGCTTACAATCTGTTCTCGCGCCGGGTCGAGGAATACAACATCGCCATCGAAGAATGCGTGACGGATGTGGTCACCGCCATCAGCGAACACTGAGTGATCCACGTATGAACCGTCGCCGGAAACGAGAAAAACCCGATGCGGAAATCGATGTGGGCGCTTTTGCCGACATCGCCTTCCTGTTGATCATTTTTTTCATCCTCACCACCAGCATCATGCGCTCGACAGGACAGGAAGTGAGCCTGCCCCAAGCGCAAACCCCCGAAGACCGGCAGGTGGATGAAAAAACGCCTTCCGTCAATATTCTCGCGGACCGCATTCTCTTTGGCGAGGACGAGGAAAACATGGATCGGGTCAGTTTGGAGGAACTCCGGAGCAAACTGTTTCAACTGAACATGCATGATGCCGAGGATCAGGACCGCATGATCATCGTGGAAGTCGCCGAGGAAGTGACCTACGAAATGTATTTCAGAGTCGTGACCCTTATCAGCGATGCCGGTGGCATTGTCGCCCTTGTGGAGGCCCAATAACCATGCCGGTGCGCAGACGGAAAAAAGTAAAAATGATGCTCCCATTGGCCTCCATGGGGGACATCGCCTTTTTGCTGATCATTTTTTTCATGCTGGTTTCCACCTTCATGAAGGACACCATGGACTATGACCCCGCCACGGGCGCGGATTTGCGGGAACTCCAGTCCCCGGAAATCAGCGTGGTGGTGGATCAGGAAGGCAAGCTCTGGCTTCAGGGTCTGGAAGCGGGCGTGGGCCAATTGGCCGATGCCGTGGAAAACCTGGTCGGACAGCGCCGCCACGACACCCCCGTACATCTCAGTGTACACAAAGATTTGAAACGGCCGGACTACATGCCGGTCATCGAAGCCCTCAGCGAAGCCGGCGTGCGCGTGCTCATGGTGGGCTTACAGGAAAGTGATTCATAAAAACAGGACCTCAATCATGCAGGATTTAAAAACAAGCTCCGAAACCCGTGAACCCGAATCCCTTTTACAGGGCATCAACCGTTCGATTTTTACCAAGGCCCTGATCGTGTCCACCGTGATTCATGTGGTGGTCCTCGGCGGCACCTCCTTTGCCCTCTACCGGGATTGGGCCGAATACGGCATCCGCTCCGAGAAATATGGGTTCCACACGCCTTCCACGCTGAAAACCCTGCAACGGGATCAGGCCAAAGAAGCCGAGGAGGCCGAACGCACCGCCCGTGAAGAAGCCCGTCGGGATGAACAACGCGCCCGGGCCATGGAAGAGGCGGAACGCGAGCCGGAAGAACGGCCCCGCACCACCCGTCCCGACGGTCCGCCGGAGGAACCCACGATCGAGCCGCTGCCGCCCCGTTCTTTTTCGTTGGATGATGTGTTGGATCTGTAAATGAGATTGATCCTACAACTTTCCAACGCCGACGGGACCACCCGTCGGTTGGAACCCACACCGCCGATTGCGGTGCTGGGCGCGGATGCGTCCGTGGATTTGGTGCTGGAAGATCCTTCCATCAGTTCCAAACACGCCAAACTCACCCGGGATGCGGACGGAAATTGGTCGGTGGAGGATTTGGGCTCCACCAACGGCTCTTATCTCAATGGGGATGAAGTCACGGAGGCCAGGAAAATTCAAGCCGGGGACGAACTGGAGTTCGGCCTTTTGAAAACCAAGGTGGAGTTGCTGCCCCTTGCGCAGACGGCCCCCGAACCCGCACCAAAAGCCACTCAAGAACCCGTTCCCGTCACAAAAGCCGCAAAAAAAGCGGGCAAAAAGGCGAACCCGCCTCAAAAGCCCCCCCCCAAGAGGGTGGACCGGCAGAAGAATTGGAAAGATTCCGAGTTTTATGTGGACCTGTTGTTTTTGGTTTGTGGCTGGATTCATGGCCTCTGTGCCAAATATCTGCCCCCCGCCATTGGGTGGACCGTGCGGATGCAGGCCAAACTTCCCCTGCAGCTCCGCTTCACCCTCGGGTTTCTGATTCTCGCGGGCATCAGCACTTGGGTAGGCTGGCGCGCGATTCCTTCGTATTTTGAATGGACGGACTTCAGCGATGAGTACCTCGAGATCCTCCGCAACCATCGCATGATCCAGCAAGGCGAGCAAGTTGCGGCCTTGGGGCGTCTGACCACGATGGTATTGCTGGGGGTGGCCGTATTGGCTTGGTTGCGTCACAAATTCACCCTGGTGATTTTCAAGGCGGGACTGGCCCTTTATCTTCTGCTCTGGTTGTATCTGTTTAATTTCTACACCGGGGTGCCCGCGCTCCTCAATGATATCGACTACAAATATTTCGATAATTTTTACCGCAATGAATATTGGTTGCGCGGTTGGATGCCCTGGTTGCCGGCCTTGATTCCCGCCGCGATTCTCATGCTGGGCGTGGCCTTGCGCCCGGTATGGAATTTTTACCGCAAGACCGCGGAAACCTCCAAACTGCCCGGCGATCAGGTGGTCGATAGCTTGCGCACGGGTGGACGCGATCCGCGCATGCGCTCTTCCTCGTATTGGGCCACGTTTCTCTGTTTCTTTGCCCTCGCCTTGCCTTTTATCATGCGCGGTTGCGGATGGGAAGATCCCTACGGCCTGCCCAAAGGTTCCGGCGATCCGGTGGTGGAAATGGTGCAGGTGACCCGACAGCGGGAAATCCCCGAACGTCGCCTCATCGTCAACAACTGGTCCCCCTTCATTTTCGAGCGCATGGAAATTGATGACATCAAAATCCTCGATGAAATGGAAGAGCAGACCCTCGACACCTATGAAATCGCCCAAGAACAAACCGGCAAGCTCGGCGAGGGTGGGGGCGACACCGGCGGCTGGCCCGAAGGCATGGAAGGGGCCACCGTCCGCTTTATTCGCCTCCAATACAGCGGCGGAGACTGGGACCAGAACATGGACCGGAATTCGGATGCCAATTTGCTCCGTCGCTTCAATCGGATCACCGGCTTTCCCGTCGCCCCCGATGGCGAAGGCCGCCGGGCCGATCGCCTGCGGCGTTTCCCGGAAGGACTCAAACCGCCATTCGTCTTCATGACCGGACGCGGCAACGTCAATTTCTCCGCCAACGAAATCCGGACCCTGCGCTGGTACACCTTGGAAGAGGGCGGCATGATTTTCGCCACCCACGGGGGAGGCAATTTCGACCGGAATTTCCGTAATCAGCTCAACCGCATTTTTCCCGGCTCGCGATTGGTGGACATTCCCAACGACGACCCCATCTACCGCGCCCCCTTTGTCTTCCCCAATGGCGCGCCCCCGCTTTGGCAACAGGCCGGCAGCCGTTCCCTCGGCATTCGTCACGAAGGACGCTGGGTCGTGTTTTATCATCCCGGCGACATGAGCGATGCCTGGCGGGACGGACATTCCGGCGCGTCCCCCGAAGTGGCCGAACAGGCCTACCGCATGGCCATCAATGTCATGTACTATGCCTTCAACATGTACTACGCCCGCCATCACCGCTAATCCCCCCCCCTTTGAGTCCACACCCAGACATGGATCCAGCCATCACCCCCATCCCTCCGGACTTCGCCAATGTGGTGTTCAAAGAAGTCCAAGGCCTTGAGTTGAAGTTGGATTTGTATTTGCCGCACATGCCCGAGGCAAAAGAAGAAGCTCCCTGGGTGGTCTGGTTGTCCGGAGGGGGGTGGAAACACATGGGAAAAGGCGGAGCGGGTAGGCTGGCGGGCTGGTTGGTGGACCACGGGATCGCCGTGGTCGGCGTCGAGTACCGGGTCAGCGGCCAAGCCGTGTTCCCCGCGCAAATCGAAGATGTGCGGGATGCCGTCCGCTGGGTGCGGGCACATGCGGCCGACTACGGCTTGCATCCCTGGCTGACCGGCATCTGGGGGGATTCCGCGGGCGGACACCTTGCCGCGCTACACGGGGTCACCGCCGAAGCGGATCTCGCCGTACGCGCAGTGTGCGCGTTTTTTCCGCCCTGCGAGATGGACCACCTTGACGACTTCGGAGACAATCGGGAGATTCCATTGCTTTTCGGCGGACCCTTGAAGGAAAAGCTGGACCTGGCCCGCGAGGCCAGTCCCCTACATCATGTCCATGCCGGCGCTCCGCCGCATTTTCTCGCCCACGGCGACGAAGACAAAACCGTACCCATCGGCCAAAGCCTCCGATATTTTACCACCTTGCGAGAAGCCGAAGTGCCCTGCGCCTTGGAAGTCCTGCCCGGCGCCGGACACAACGCGCCCTTTTACACCGCGCCCGAAACGCGGGCGCATGTGTTGGCGTTTTTTGAGCGGTGTCTGTTGGGCGCATAGTTCCATCCAAATTTCAACGGGGTTGAAACCCCCAGGTCCGTCAGGCGACGCTACGCGGCGCACCTCGATAGATTGGCGTCGTTCCGTGGATTGAA
>JAFIGC010000293.1 GCA_020831635.1 Verrucomicrobiota bacterium
CGTCGTTCCGACGGACTGGGCTGGTATTGGCGCGGACCTTCGGCCCGCAATTCTTTCAAAATCGAGGTGCACTCCAGGCTTAAGCATGCCATAAGTTAGTACCATTCGGCGCGGAGGCGTTCCTAGCCCCCCTTCGCCCCAGCCAATACGGCGATTGGCGCTCCTGTCCCCAAAGTCCCCGAGAAAAGCCACGCCCAAACTAACCGCGTTGTCGGGGGGGGAGGGGCGGGTTGCGGGGGAGCAGATGCCATTTTCCGTTTTGTCCCGGACTTTTTTCCGCAAAATACAGATGGCCTTTGGCGGAGGGATGGCCGCGGAGGTCTCCCTTTTTTCGACTGCGGCGCGGCGAGGTGACCATATAAAAGGCGGAGCGGGTTTTGGCCGTGTCCCCAAACAACGCTTTGACCTCGTCGAACGTGGAGGGACTGGACAGCAGATGGTCAAAAATTTCAGCCACCAGCGTGCCGTCCCGGTAGGGGTTCGGCAGGACTTGGTCTGCTTTCGATGTCCTGGATGCCTCGCGAATGAGGGCCGTGGCCTGCAGTTCTTCGCTCAATCGGTTTAATTCCCGCAGGGCGGCGCGGCGCTCCTCCTTCGACAACTCGGAACTGATCCGTTTTCCGTTGAGCAGGTCCCGAAGAATGTCCCGTCCCTGCTCCGGTTCGAACGGAAAATCGGCCTCCTCCGCCTGCGGCAGCAGGGGGGTGGTTTCGGCCAGACCGATGAGGGATTTGCTCCGTCCGGGGATAAAGCCGTAATCCGCAAGCAGTACGGCATCGAGAAGATAGGCGGACTGCTTCAGCCGACTGACCATGGGTGTCGGAAGCTGATTGAGCAGGTCTTCCAAGGGCATCTGCTTTTCCGGTTGTTGAGAAAGGATGCGTGTGGCCTCCGCCTGTATCGGCATCCAGTCCGCCTCGGGCACGATTTCCGCAAGGTGATGTCGCAGCCCCACGCGGTCGGGTCCCATGGGCAGCAGGGGGCGACCGGGCAGACCCGCCATTTGCCTGCGGAGCAACGGCTGGACATAGGGGGACGAAGATTGCGGCACCGCGTCCAGCCAGTGCAGGGTCCTGTTTTCCCGTCTGACTTTGGCTAGCGCCTTGTAAACGCGTTTCTGAAGGTGCGCGGGCGGAAACACATGAAGCGGGCCGCCGGGCGTCAGGGGTTTGAGAGGATATTGACGTTGGTTGAGCAGGGCCTCCATAAAGTGTTTCCGGGAGGGAAGGGCGCCGAGTTCCCGTCCGACCGCATGAAAGAGATTCGGCAGAGAGTGGGCAAACGGATCCTGACGCAAAAGATGTCCCGTGGCCTTTAGCAGTTCCGGTGCCAAATACTCCATGGGCGGGTTCGGAATTCTGGCGAACTGCCTGCGTTCCGGATTTTCAGGATGCGCGAGACCTTCCAGGATCAACAGGCAATTTTCCATAAAGTGTCGCCGGTTTACATCCTCCACCCCCGGTGATGTGGAGGGAAGGTCGATGATTTCATCCGCCCAAACCAACTCAAACTCCTCATCGGGAATGAGGTCGTTCGGGTCCGGGATGTACACCGGATCCAAGGCTTCCATCCGACTGCGGGCAAAGTCCGACGCGGCGGCGCGGAGCGATGCCGGTGCCCCCCCGAAGGGGATCTCCTTGATCCTGCTTTGCTGCATCCGTCTGCGGATCGCCACGCCCCGCGCTTGGTCCGGCTCAGCTTCCTGATCCGACGAGTCGGGTGAACCCCCTTCGATGTCCAGTTCCGCGAGTTTCGCCTCGGTCCATTCGATCAACCCCTGCATGCCCGAAAGTTCCGTTTCCGGAAGATGCAAGCTTTTCTTGAAAAACCGTGAGATTTGTTTTGACATGTTTATTTAATTTTGCTAGGTTTATCGACTTTATGCACGAAATATTGTTTTAATGTTTCGTTATTCGTGTATTTATGAAAACATAAAGGAGGTTTGCGATGATTACAAGTGCTTTTTTAATTAGAATGATGGATTTCGACTGGTCGGTTCGCGAGGGTCGGTATCCGAACGCCAAATCCTTTAGCAAACTCCACGGGGTTTCAGAGCGTACCATGAGTCGGACGATCGAATTCATGAAGGACACGTTGGGGGCGCCCTTGCAGTATGACGCGACTATGCATGGCTATTCCTATGAAGATGCCGCCTGGTTGCCGGCCCAATTGGTGGTTCTGTTGGCCTTCAAGGCGGCCAAGGATGAAGAGGACAAAGGAAGCTATGTCCCGGCCAAAGGGAGTGTGTATCTTGAGGACAGGTCTTCTTTGGAGAGGACTTATCTGAGTCCGGCTGCGGAACCTTCCCAACGCATGGTGTTTGTGGAGCCGGATGATCCGGATTCGGGGGAGGAGTCCCAATCTTTCGCCACAGGCAACCGCTAACCCAAGGACCCAAACGATGAATATTTTCGCCATGGCCGACTTGCATCTTGGAAAACCGTTCGGGCGCTTTCAGCCCGAGAAAAACCGCACCCTCATCCGCCGCGCGCGTCTGAATGTCTTGCAGAAGCTTCCCGAATGGATCCGCAGGGAGGAGGTGGACCTTGTTTTGATCGCCGGGGATGTCTTCGACAGTCCCCGCCCGGATGCGGACACCATGACGCAGTCGCTTCAACTACTGGGTCAGGCCGGGGTGCCGGTGCTTCTCATTCCCGGCAACCACGATGCCGCCGAAGCGGGGTCGGTCTGGTATTCGAGCGATTTTCAGCGCCTTTGTCCTGATAACCTGATTGTGGCACTGGAGGCAAAACCGATCGAGGTGGCCGGCGCGGTGGTGTTGCCCTGTCCCTTGCGCCGCCGTCATGAGCGGGAGGATCTGCTCGGATGGCTTCAAGATCAATCTCTCTGGTCCTCGCTGCCCCCGGAATGTCCCCGCATTGTCTTGGCCCACGGAACGGTGGTGAATTTTCACGCGGACGATGACGGCGCGGAGCATGGGATCAACCATCTGGACCTTGACCGCCTGCCGGAGGCGGAGTTGGACGCGGTTGTGCTGGGCGACTGGCACCGTCAGCAGCAAGTTACGCCCAAGGCCTGGTATACAGGCACGCCGGAGATGACCGGGTTTGCGGCCAACAACGCCCAGGTGCTGGGGCAGGGACTGCTTTGCCGCGTGGAACGCGGCAAGCAACCGCAATTCACCCCGGTGCCGACGGGCACCCATCGCTGGGAAAAGGTGGAGGTGGCCTTGCGCGAGGAAGTGGGCTTCGCGTCACTGGAAGAAAAATTGGCGGATTACGGCATGAACGACGTGATTGGCCTGAAACTCACGGGCACGCTCGGTCTGGAGGACCGCAGTCGTCTGGACCAATTGCTCGTGGATCTGAACAACCGCCTGCTCCGCTGCGAGGTCGAGGATCAAATTCTGCTGGAACCGGGGGAAGGGGAACTGGAAAAGCTCTCTGAATCCGGGCATCCACTTGTCGCCGCGACGGCCATGGCCCTGCGCGAGACCCAGCTTGCGGGCGGGTCCGAATCCGAAGTGGCCGCGCGCGCCTTGCGCCTGCTGTATTGCACCTGTTCACAACTCCAAAACAAGGCGCTGGTATGAAATTGCTTTCCATCCAACTCTCTAATTTTCGTGCGCATCTGGATACCAAACTGGCGTTCGATGAAAGAATCACTTTGGTCGAAGCCGCCAATGAATGGGGGAAAAGCACCCTCTTGGAGGCGCTGACCCATGCTTTCACCAGTTCCGAGAAGCTGGGGAAAGGGGTGGTGGACACCTTCCGGAGTGCCGCGGGCGCCACGGGGTCTCCCCGCATTCAGGTCGAATTTCAGCTCGGAGAGCAAACCTGGGAGCTGACCAAACAGTTCAATGGCGGCAGCGGGGTCATCGAATTAAAATCAGACAGGGAAACCCTTACCGGGCAGGCGGCGGCGGATCGTCTTCGCACATTGCTGGGCGTGGAGCAGGAAGGGGGCAGGGGATGGTCCAATCGGGTTTCCTCCATCTGGGCGCATGTATGGGTGCGCCAGAATACCGCCTTTCAGGGATTGGATACGGTGGACAACTTGACGGGCAAGCTCACCGAACGATTGCAAAATTTGGGCGGTGCCGGTCTGGTGGCCAGCGATTTGGATCAGGCGGTCATCCGGAAAGTCGAAGAAGAATATGGAAAATACTACACGGCCACAGGCAGGGAAGCCAGCGCGTCCCCCCTGTCCGAGGCCAGGGGGCGTCATCAGGCGGCCATGGAGGACGCGCAACGCGCGGAACAAACCCTGTCCGCCCTTCAAGCCGATCTGCGCGAATTCAAAGAGACCAAAGAGCGGCTGACGCACTGCAAGCGGGAAGCGGCTGAGTTGATGGAGCGGGTACGCGGCAAAGAGGAGGAAGTCGAAAGTTTGCGCATCGCCCCCACGGAGGGCCGCCGTCTGGAAGAAGAGCTGGAGAAGGCCAAGCTTCTCAAAGAGAGCCTGCGGCAACAGCAGGCGAATTTGGAGGCCAAACGCAAAGAGATGGCCCAATTGCAGTCTGAAAAAGAGAAACTGGAGGCCTCTTTGGCCGGGCGCCGCGAGATGCAGGAGAAACGGCGCGCCGAGTTTCAGGGGATCTCGGCGGAAAATCCGGAACAGGAACTCAAATCCGTACGCGGCGTCGCCAAGTATTTTCAGGAGGTCCTCAACGCCTTGAAGGCCGAAGAAGAATTGAAACAGGTCAACATCCGCCTGAAGCGCGTGGCCGAACACGAAGCGGAACTGCGCGCCCAACAAGAGGCCCTGGCCAAACTTCCCGAGATGGATCTGACGCGGTTGAACGCGCTTCGCAAGGCGCACAAGCAGGCGCACGAGGCGCGTTTGCAACTCGATTCGATGGCCGCCGATCTCTGCGTGGATGGCGCCGACCTTCCCGTCCGAATTCAGGAGAAAGACCTTCAGGCAGGCGAAACGCATCGCTTTACCGAAGAAGTGGTGCTGCGGGTCGGCAAGGGGGTTCGGTTACGAATTCGTCCCGGCGGCGGCGAAAAGGCGATGGAACAGCGCGCCCGCACCCAGGAATTGGAAGCGCAGTTGGCCCAAATGCTGGCCAAAGCCGATTTTCAGACGCTGGCGGATGCCGAGGCTGTCTATGAGCGGCGCGGCAAACTTCTGGGGGACATTGCCACCACCGAGAAGCTTCTCCAGAGCTTGGAACCGGAAAAACTTCGCACCCAGGAAACGAAACTTCGTCCCGCGATGGAGGCGGCCCGCCAGCGTGCGGAAAGCTGTCGCGCCGAACTGGCCGAGCCGCCCCCGGTGCCCCAAAATCTGCTCGAGGCCGAAAAAGCCTTGCAGGCGGCGGATGAAACCGAAAAGGCGCTGGACAAAAAAATCACCGGGATCCGTGCCAAACGCGATCAGTTGGAGCAGGACCTGCAACGCGCGGACCAGGAATTGCGCGTTCAGGAAAGCGCCCTTCAGGAAAGTGCGCAACAGTTGGCCCGCCTGGAGGCCACCGTCAGCACGATGGAGGGGGACGCCGGGTCCGGCGACCTCAAGACCCGTCTTGCGGAAGTGGATCGTGCCGCGGAAGCATTGGAACAGAAGTTGAGCGCCTTCGAACAGAAGCAGAAAGTATTTTTGGATACCGAAGGCGACCTCAAGGCGCTGAAGCAAAGTCGCGAGCGTACCCAAGACAAAGTGCATGACCTTGAAAAGAAACAGAGTGCCACCCTCGCGCACCTGAACAGCTTTACGCATCAAGATCCCGAGAGCGCCTGCAGCCTTGCCCGGGACAGGCTCGCGCTGTCGGCCAAGCAACTTCAGGAGCTTGAGCTGCATGCCAAGGCGGTCCAACACCTGAAGCGTTTGCTTGATCAACAAAAAGCCGCCCTTCAGGAGGAGCTGACCCAACCCTTCATGGAAAAGGTCCGTCCCTACCTGCGTGAACTCTTCGGTGCGGATGCGGATGTGCACATGGCCTCTCTGGAAAACCTTGCCAGCCCCACCTTGCAACGTGATTTGCCGTTCTCCTTTGACGCGCTCAGCACGGGGGCCCGCGAGCAGCTCAATGCCGTCCTCCGTCTTGGCATCGCCGAGCTGTTCCAAGCGGATGCAGAGGGCGGATTGCCGGTCATTTTTGACGATGCCTTTGTTAACAGTGACCCCGTGCGCTGTGAGAAAATCTGCAGAACCCTTCGTCTGGCCGCCGATCATGGCTTGCAGATTATCGTCATGACCTGCCAACCCGCCCATTACCAGTTGCTCGGCGCCCCTCCGCTTCAACTGGAGCGGAGGCCGTTGCGGACCAGTTTCGCCGCTTCGAGACCTCCCGAGCGCCCCGCATTGTCCGAGGGCGCGGATGAAATACGCGGCGATGCAGTCTCCGCCGGTCCTTCTCCCGCTCCTTTCGTAGCCCCGTCCGCCGGGATGACCGCCCAAGAGGAGGCCCTCTTGCATGCCCTCGCCGGCAAAGCGGAAGGCAAGTCCGGCAACATCTCCCTGCGCAACGAACTCGGCTGGGAGGAAGACCGCTATAACGCCGCCGTGCAGTCCCTCGAAGATCGGGGCATCCTCGAGCGGGGCCGCGGACGCGGCGGCAGCGTTCAACTTACACCCGCCGGCAAAGCGGGGCAGTCATGAGGAGGTGCGCACTTCGTGCGCGCGGGGGTTGCAGGGATGCCGCGGGCGCGGCGCGGGGTTGCGCACTTCGTGTGCGCGGGGGTTGCGGGGATGCCGCTGGCGCGGCGCGGCGCGGGGTTGCGCACTTCGTGCGCGCGGGGGTTGCAGGGCTGCCGCTGGCGTGGCGCAGGATAGGAGCGCCGATCGCCGCATCGGCAGGGGCGAAGGGGGCTTGGTTTCTGAGGGGGCAAAGGCGCAAGTTCCGCTCGTTCCTCGCTGCACTTACGCACTCCAGGGACGCTTCGCGTCTGAAGCTAAAACGATCCAGTTACCGACCCTGTGACTAACTCAGTTAACGGATCCCTTTTCCGGCAGAAGCCGCCACCACCTCCCAAACCGCAACTTTTTCAGAAAAAATCCCAGGGTCGGACACCGGATGTCATCCCCGCCGTGGTACAATGCTCCGAAATCAAAACGACAAACGAAACCACAATCGAAACCCGAACTGCAAAGGAATCAGATGAGTCAATGGATTGAAATGGAAGGCGAAACATTTTACTGCCCCGTCACCGGGATTCAGATATATTCCCCCGAAATGGAGGAATATGGAAACTCCCCCGCCATCGAGTTTCTCTATAACGACGTCGCCGGGGAGTTTGTCATCGCTTCGGACCGCGTCCGCAACATCCTCGAAAGCTGTGAGGAAGAAATGGAGATGTTTTTCGGGGAAGAGTCGGTGGACTTTGTGCTTCGGAAGCTCAATGATCCGGCTCTGGCCGTTTTTGAAATGTCATGCAGTGGCGTGGGCTGCGGCGGCGCGGGCATGATCGACTGGTTGTGCATCAATATGAACCACGGGGTGGAGGATTAAACTTCATGAAGGAAGACTTTATGCACGAACCTGTCACCCTCTCCGTCCGTTGGTTGAAGCGACTCAGCCCTAAACTCTATCAAGCGCTGAGCCCCCCGCTCCTTTCCGAATTTCTTTCCGGATCCCTCGATATTGGCCCCGAAGACATTCCCGAAACGCAGTTGTTAACCCTGCACTGGGACGATGTGATTACCGTGACCTGGCCGAACCCGCAGGATTCCATGCCTCCATCCCAGACCCTTCGTGACCCGGAACTGAAAGCGATGGCCGCCACTTTTCTGTATGCCTTTCACCTTGAGCTGGAGCGACTACAGATGCTTCAGGAAATCTTCGCCGATCATGGGATCTCCAGCACCGTTTCGGATCTGGGCTGCCTTTTTGTTCACCTCAGTGTGATGATCACCCCGGTCTTGGACGAAGGACCCGACAACACCGCCGTGCTCTGTGACCGCTATACCTTTCAAAATCCCGAATCTTCCGTCATGGTGATCTATGTGAACCCGGAGGGGGATGTCGTCGAATTGCTGGATGAGATGGGCGGCCCGATTGCGACGCCACCCCTTTTGCAGCAAGCCAGACCCTCGGAATTGCCCGGACTTTTCCAAAGATTGGAAGCGCTCCTCAACCCCGAAGACCCCCAACAAGCCGACAAAGCGGCGATCTCGGAATTTCTGGGGTTGCCGATTGGCGACGACTGACCGGCTGCTCAGGACCGGATTCCCGATTATTCCCCGCAAGTATCACCCATCCCCCCAGGCGTTTTATGTTCCCCTCTTATGATCCATCTTTGCTCGATTCCAAAGACGTGTTTCATGGAAATGGAAAAAAAGAAATGATCCCCGTCATTCTCAAGGAGGGATATCCATATCGGTGCCGTGCGCGAATGCATACAACTCATGCGCCGCTATCAGGTGGATGCCGTCGGTCACCCCTCGGATATCAACGGAATGGTGGTTTTTCATCCCTGGAAATTCAAAGTGGTGGAAGTCTTGCAAGGTCCCGACATGGCCTTTGAGCTCGAAAAATCCAAGTTCAAAGATTTCGCCGCCTATCGCGCCTGGTTCTGGAAACACGGCGATCCGGAGGTAAAAGCCCACGCCGCCACCCTCCACAAGGACCAAGCCGCCTAAGGCAGATTACATCCGCAACCCAAAAGGCCGGCGCGCACTTGTGCGCACGGGCGATTCATGAATGAAGGCAATCGGTTGCTCTTGGCCTTTTGGGTTGCGGATGTATTGTTTTCTTTTCCGACGGTTGGATCGCACATGGAAGCGGCAGAACGGGCCATGGCACCTTGAGGGGTAAGAGGGAAAACCCCGCGAATGGCCTTGCCGTCCCGCGAATGGAAGAAGAGTGAAGCTACCTGCGAATGCTTCTCCGGACTGCGGATCATCGTCGGAATCCCCCTGGAAACTAAAAATGATTCGCGGGACGGCATCGCCATTCGCGGGGTTCCCTTCCCCAAAAACCATCCGCAGGACGGCGAAGCATCCGCAGGAAAAAAAACTTTTCTCCAAGTCATTGCAAATTAATGTTTCATCAGAAACATACACGCTTTTTTATATCATCTTCCTTAGGAAGACTCTAAGAGATTCAACAACCTGCCCGCCGTAGCTCAAAGAGCGTAGGTGGGTTCGATGTTCAAAATTCGCTTTCCAGATTCGATGTTCGACGTTGGACGTTCGATGTTCAAAGTTCGCTTTTCCCCATATCCCATATCCCATATCCCTTATCCTTTATCCCCTATCCCTTATCCGCGCCGAAGGCGCCATCCCCATGCCCTACACCTACCTCCCCCTCCAAGACAGTCCCGAAATGGCCGCCGCCCGTAAGCGTGAGCTGGTCATTTCCCGCCACGACGCCCGTCAGCTCGCCGTCACCGCCCTCGAAGCCGCGCGCGCCGGCGTCCACCTGTTGCCCGACGGCACCCGCGTCCTCTGGGGAAATCAGGTGGCCAACGCCATCGCCAAGAAAAAAAGCATTCCCCCGACCGAAGAGTTGCCCGCGGGGCGGGGGAGGGTGTTTGATCGTACCACGGTGCAGGTCGGCAACGAAACCACCCTGGGCTCCGCGCGCCGGCTTGTGGTGGACGGACACCGTCCGCTGGCCCTCAACTTTGCCAACGGCATTCATCCCGGCGGCGGGTTTCTGCACGGCGCCCGCGCCCAGGAGGAAAACCTCTGCCGTTCCAGCGCCCTTTATCTCACCCTTGAAAACGATCCCATGTACGCGGCCCACCGCAAAAATCCGCTTCCCACCTCCTCCGACTGGTGCATTCTCTCGCCCGATGTCCCCGTCTTCCGCACCGACGACGGCACGCCGCTCGCCGAACTTTGGCCCCTCAGCTTCATCACCTGCGCCGCCCCCGTGGCCGATGCCGTCGGTCGGGAGGAATCCGCCCGCCTCCTCAAACAGCGCATCCACCGCGTGCTCGCCATCGCCGCCGCCTACCGATACGACACCCTGGTGCTCGGGGCCTGGGGCTGCGGCGCCTTCGGCAACGCCCCCCTCCAAACCGCCCGCGACTTCCGCAGCGCCCTCGAAACCCGTTTCGACGGCGTTTTTCGACACATCGTCTTCGCCATCACCGACTGGTCACCCGAACGCCGCTACCTCACCCCCTTCCACACCACCTTTTCCTGAATGCATCACATATCGTTCAAAGTTCAAAGTTGGACAGCCTGCCCGCCGTAGCTCAAAGAGCGAAGGAGGGTTCGATTTTCAAAATTCGCTTTCCAGATTCGATGTTCGACGTTGGACGTTCGATGTTCAAAGTTCGCTTTTCCCCATATCCCATATCCGCGCCGAAGGCGCATCAATCCCGTATCCCCTATCCGCGCCGAAGGCGCATTTATCCCATATCCGCGGCGCAGCCGCATCAATCCCATATCCACCCCGTTACCCCCAAGGCCCCATGAAAACCGTAAAGATCCAGCCCATGCCCCAAGCACTGTTTTGCCCCCTCAGCGGGGTAATGATACGACATCCATTTTTGGAAATGGAACAAAGAACGGGTGTTTCCCCCGCGACCGTATTCATCTGGGATAACATCTCCGGCAAATTCTCTCATACCCGAGCCGAGGTGGACACACGTATTGAATCCGCGATGGCCGCCGTCGAGGAAGAATGCGGGGAAGCAAATTTAGAGAAAGCCTTTGAGCAGATGATCAAGGCGTGGAACCAGGAAGAGGATTCCATCCTTCACTTCTGTTTGATCGGATCCGAGGGCTTTGAATTTCACGTCGCTTTCGATCTGACTTATGAGGACTATACCGAATTCTTGAATTTCGAATTGGAACTCCCGGAAACGGATCCTGTAGGAAAAGACGGAATCCCTTTTCCTTTTATGCCGAAACCCAATAGTAGAAGAAAAAAGAAATAAGGTGAGGATTTCCGACCCCGGAATTCGAGACGGATGACGAGCGATCCGCCTATTGGGCGCGGCTGCCGGCCCGGAATAGCAAAACAGCCGAATTCAAAGGTGAAAACGGACCAGTGACCCAGTTACCGACCCAGTTACCGACCCAGTTACCGACCCAGTTAGATGATCCTGTTTCCCAAATACTCCTTCTCCTGCAAAAGGGACCCCTTTCCCCAAAAAACCTTCGCCTGAAACTCGGAATGAGCCACCGGCCGACGTTCAGGGACAATTATTTACATCCGGCGTTAGAAAAAGGGTGGATCGAACCGACGCTTCCCGACAAACCAACGAGTAGCAATCAAAAATACCGCCTGACCGATCAAGGACAGAAGGTGTTGAGTGATCTGAAACCGTGAGAAAAGGTGCCGATTTCCCCGCAATCCCTGCCTCCATGCGCCGCGCAGCGGCATCCCTGCACGCCGAAGGCGTCCCCATATCCCTTATCCAGCCCGCGCAGCGGGCGCTTATCCCTTATTCCTTATCCGCGCCAAAGGCGCATTTATCCCATTACCTGTCCGCCATAGTCCCGCGAATGCGGGACGACGGCGGATCCGCTGCGCAGCCGCATCCTTCCCTACTTGAAATAAATTGCCATTTTCCCATTTTTCACTTGCATTGTCAGCGAGTCAAATACAGAGTTTCAACCATGGATTTACGCTTTGAAGCATTGAAAGAACGGCATCGGGAGATCAGGGACGACTCGCCCCCTGGGATCCGGTTGCGCATTCACCGGGCATTGAGCTGGTTGCACGCGGCGGAGAAAAGCGAAGACACCGACACCACCTTCCTTCTGCTTTGGATCTCCTTCAACGCCGCCTATGCCCGGGATCTGGATCTGGACGAAGCCTCCCCGGAGCGGAGCTTGTTCCATCGCTTTCTCAGCCGGGTCTGTGAGCTGGACACGGAAAACCGCATCCACCGGCTCGCCTGGGAAAACTACGCCAACCGTATCCGCGTTTTTGTGGACAACCGTTACGTCTTCGGTCCTTTCTGGAGCTTCCAGCAGGGACGGCTTCCGGAGAGTGAGTGGGAGCGACTCTTTGCCGTCAACAAACGCATCGCCCACCAGGCGCTGGCGGAAAAGGAAACCTCCGTCTTCCTCACCATCCTCTTCGACCGCCTCTATACCCTCCGCAATCAGCTCATGCACGGCGGGGCCACCTGGAACAGCAAGATCAACCGGGAACAACTCGGCACCGCCGTCCGCATCCTCCACGATTTCGTCCCCGAACTCATCCGCATCCTCATGGAAAACCCGGAAGAGGACTGGGGAGAACCCCAGTATCCGCCAGTGTAATAAACCATATGAAATAATCACACTTGTTGATCGTAGTCACGCGTTTTCTAAATATGAAAAATATTGTTGAGAACCATACCGTGAAAAAAAGATAAAGAAAAATGCATGTGAATAGCTCCAAAACCAAAAACTCAACTGAAAAAGGCCAAAATAATGCTGGACAAGTTGATTCCTTCCTGCATGTTGGTCATACCTCCTCTTGGAAACACAAGGAAAGTGCGTATAATTTGTTGACTAAAATAAAAAATGGATTCAAGCTGAGAATCAGACATAAAATTTACCGTACTGTAGGCCGGATTAAGTACATTCCGGGTTGAATGGGCAAAATTGAACCTTTTGGGCAACAAAAAATACCGTAACAACGCCATGTATAAGATAAAAGAAAAAATAATTGAATATAATTTAGCTTTTACCATTATCCCTTCTAGGGATAACCGTATACTTTTGGGTGAAATATAATTGAAGGGAACAGGTAATATGACACGTAAACTAAAATTTTCAGGACACCAGACATTTTGTTGTCGTTATGGTTGGCTTGAAAAGGGTTATTCTTTTGTGAAACGAAGTAAAACGTTTACTGATGAAGATGCAATCGTAGACCTAGGTGTAGGCAAGAACATGGTGGCTAGTATAAAATACTGGTGCGAAATGGCGCAAGTGATTGAAAATAATCAAACGACAACTTTTGGTGACAAATTGCTGGATGAGGAAAACGGTTGGGATCCATTTCTGGAAGATCTGGCCTCATGGTGGCTTTTACACTGGAAAATAATTACAAATCCCATCTGTTTGACTGCCGGAAGTGTCATGTTCACTCAAATCCGAAAACCTGAATTTTCGAAAGCAGATCTTCTGGAGTCAAGTTTGCGGTCTTTTGATCCAAATAAGAAAACACCTTCTGACTCTATTTTGATGCGAGATATTGATTGTTATATCCGAACGTATCTTTCTTCTCAAAATGACAGGCTGTCAAAAAAACATGGTGAAGCCTTTGAATGCCCTTTTCAAGAATTAAATTTAATACAGAGAATGTCAGAAGGTGAAATTTATCGATTTTCCATTGGAACGAAGTTGTCCATACCAGCTCAGTTGATTGGTTACGTCATTGCTGACTACTTCGGTGAACGCCGCAACGCGATGGTGCTTCAAAAATTATTATACGCTCCATTTAGTCCAGGACAAATATACATGTTGGATGAAAATGCACTCATCGAAGCACTACAGACACTTATGGAACACAAGGAATGGGGCGAGGCATTTGGATTTACCGAATCCGCAGGAATTGCACAGGTATATTGTGAACTTTCATCCAATGATGCACTCAAGCTCCTTGAAAATTATTATCAGGGAGATTTTTAAATGAAGGGTCCTAAAAAAATATCTGATTTCACTACGGTCGCACCAAGGTACCAGCGTTCAATCAGTTTACAGAATGACTGGAACCAGAAAGATGCTGCTTCCGGGTACATTGTAACAGCCAATGTGCTGCGATCTTTTGAGCAAGTTGTGTTTGGTTTAAAGGATCCACACGGTCAAAAATCATTTGCACTTACAGGTCCTTATGGATCAGGTAAATCTTCTTTCGCTGTTTTTCTATGCCAATTGCTGGGATTTGATAGTGAGCTTGCTCAACTTGCAATCAGACAGCTGCCCAAGAATGCGAGAGAGCTGTGTTCCGCGGCCAGGGAATTAAGGAAATCAGAATCTGGTTCTGATGGTTTTATCAGTATTCCTGTTACCGCACGTCGCCGCCCCATTGCTCAGGTTCTGTTGGAAGAAATGATTGCGGCTTTGGACGAATACAACGTTCATGAAGAAGTCCAACTTATCAGAAAAAATATCTTAAAATCTTTGGAACGGGAAGAATGGAGCGATACAGCTGTGGTCATGCGGCACTTGGCCTCAATGACGGCAGAGGCTGCTAGACAAAAAATACCCGGTATTTTGTTGGTGGTGGATGAAGCCGGTAAAACCTTGGAGTATGCGCTGCAGGACCGCTCTGGAGGAGATGTATATTTATTTCAGGAATTGGCTGAGTTTGCGAACCGCCAAAAAGACATTTCCTTACTGTTCCTCATCACACTTCATCAAATGTTCGATGATTACGTTGAACTGTCTGACCGAACATTGCGTAACGAGTGGAATAAAGTACAAGAGCGCTTTCAAACCATACAGTTTAGTGAGCCCGCAACAAGTACAATTCAGATGGTGGCCAGTGCCTTACAACCCTCATCCGAAAGGCCGCGTGATATAGACGTTCAAATCAAACAAGCTTTGGATGTTGTCATAGAGGCTTTCGATACGTTGCCTGTTGGATTGGATGAGGGTTCGTTTCGGCAAGCCTCGATACGAGGCTGGCCGATGCATCCCAGCACGCTTTTGGTACTCCCTTATCTTTTTCGTCGGTTGGCTCAGAACGAAAGGTCAATTTTTTCATATTTGACCAGCCATGAACCATTTGGGTTCCAAGACCATTTGGATAAATCTTTTGAACTGAAAGATTCTTTTGTTCATCTTTACCACCTCTACACGTATTTTCTTTCAAATTTCGAAGCTGGATTGGCTCGACTCCCTCATGCGAAACGCTTGTTGGAAGCCAACGATATCATAATGAGTCGGCATCAATTGACACCCCGCCAATATCAAATCTTGCAAACTGTGGCCCTGTTTAATGTTCTTTCGGAAATTTCACCCATGCGGGCTACGCCCAAGGCAATTGGCGCCTCGTTAGACAACCCGAGCCGTATCGAACAGGAACTGGAAGAACTTCGCACACAATCAATTCTAACGTATCGAAAATTGGATGGTTCATATCGCATCTGGGAAGGCAGCGACGTGGATCTGGAAGCCCGTATGATTGAGGCCCGGCGCAAACTGAAAATGGAAAATGTCACACCTTTGGAAGGCTTATGTGAACATCTTCCCCGCCAGCACTGGGTTGCAAGACGACACAGTCTTGAAACTGGCGCCATACGTTGTTTTGCAATTCAATACGCCTCGACGCTTGATGCGAAAAAACTGCCCTCTATTTTAGAAAGCGAAGAGGTCGACGGCACAATTTTTGTTTTATTGCCGGAGATCGATAGCAAGAGGCAGATGAAACAATCATGTGATCTCACACAACGTTACATCCGACTTATCATTGCTATACCCCGGCAGATTGAGGCATTGCGAGGAGTTGTTGAAGAACTGGCTTGCCTTCGTTGGGTAGAAACGAACACCGAGGAATTACGTGATGACAGAATTGCTCGCCGCGAATTAAGTTTACGTATCACGACAGCAGAACAACGTGTGTCTCAACTCTTACAAACTTTGCTGGACCCAAGGCCACCACCATATGGGAATTCCTGTCAATGGATATGGGCTGGAAAAGATCAAAAGCCAAGAAAACCAGTTGAGGTCACTCGCCTTCTCTCCAAAGCTTGTGACATGATCTATCCTCAAACACCACGACTAAAAAATGAGTTAGTTGTACGGAAGAAAATATCGGGTGCCGCGACTTCTGCAAGGCGAATTCTTCTCGAAAAGATGCTCAATGATTCTGAACATGAGCGACTTGGCATTGAGGGCTTTCCTCCAGAACGAAGCGTGTATGAATCTGTCCTAAGAGCAGGAGGGATCCATGCCTTTGATGCGGAAAAATCTTGTTGGACGTTGCAAGCACCTCCGGTTGACAATCCGGTCAATTTAAGGCCTTGTTGGGATTGCATGGAGCAGACCATTTTTCAATCACAAATGGAGCGCGTCCGACTGCCCGATCTATTCCGATCATTATCGGACGCACCCTATGGTTTGGCGGAAGGCGTTCACCCCATTTTATTTTCAGCGTTTTATCTTGTGTATCAAGATGAGCTTTTCCTTTATCGGGAGGACAGCTTCATTCCCGACGTACAGGCGGCACATCTGGAGCTGTTGCAGCGAAGACCTGACCTTTTTTCGGTTTCAGGTGCCCGCTTGGACGGGACCCGCAAGGCGCTAGTCCGGCGTTTGGCGAAAGGATTACGGCAAACTCCAAAAACAGCTTCGGTTGTTCGCGCACTGTATCGGATGCTTAACAGCTTGCCCCCTGTTACCCAAAAGACCTCATTAATTGAAGAGGAAGCTGTGAAAAACATGCGGGATTGCCTGTTGCAGGCGGCATCTCCAGAAAAACTTTTGTTTTCAGAGCTGCCTGCTTGCTTTGAGATTGAAAGCTTTCGTGAAGGTGAATCACGAGATCATGATATGGACCTGTTTTTCGAAAAACTGAATCACGCCTTGGGGATATTGAATAGCTATGCCCAAAATCTATTGGAAGAAAAACGCGATGTTTTACTTCAAGCTTGCGGCATTGAGACTGGCGAAGAAGGGTGGCGTCTTTTTACAGAAAGAACCACTTGGCTTGCACCACGTATAAAACATGAGGTCTTAACTCCTTTCCTTAATTGCGTGAATAATGGGATTGATGATCATTTTAACGTTCATCCGACTTTGTCACTCGTTAGTAACCGCCCCTTTGAGCAGTGGACGGACATGGATTCCCAAAGTTTTGATGGGCTTGCGAAAGGTGTCGGCGAGTTGTTTCAAAATATTTCTCAAAATTATGGCGTTTCCCACTCATATCTGTCGAAAGAAGATCTTCTGCAAAAAGAGGCGTTTCGTTTAACTTTAGAACCACAAATTAAAAAATTATCATCTAAAGATAACAATCTTGCATTGGCAGCAGCTTTACGTGATATACTGTCACAAATTGAATCGAACTGAAATATAGGAATCAAAATGAGCAACGAGAATACTGAAGAAATACAACAAAAAAAATCTGTTCGCCATATCCTTGCGCTTTCTGGAGGGAAAGACAGCTCTGCGCTTGCGATATATATGAAGGGAAAAATTCCAAATGTAGAATATTGTTTTTGTGATACTGAAAAGGAGCTTGAAGAAACCTATGAGTATTTGAATAAGCTGGAAACGTATCTGGGTCAAAAGATTCATCATCTCAAATATTCATCTGGTTATGGTTTTGACGAAATTGTTCAAATTAAGGGTGGTTTTTTACCTTCACCAGAACAACGATGGTGTACTGAATACTTAAAACTAAAACCATATGAAGATTATATTGGTGATGACCCCGTTGTAAGTTACGTAGGCATCCGTGCAGACGAGCCTCACCGTACTGGCTATATTTCAAATAAACCAAATGTTAAGACGGTTTTTCCATTTGTAGAGGACAATGTTAGACTTGAGGATGTTGAGCGAATTCTCGAAGAATCAGGACTAGGTGTGCCTAGCTATTATAAATGGCGTTCTCGCTCAGGTTGTTTTTTTTGCTTCTATCAGCAAAAGCGAGAGTGGGTTGGCCTTTTGGAGAATCATCCTGATCTGTTCGAAGAAGCAAAGAAATATGAAAAAATTGACCCCCACACAGGAGAACGTTATACTTGGAACCAAGGAGAAAGTCTTGATGAGCTAGCGCGTCCTGAGAGAGTAGCTCAAATAAAAGAAAACTACGAAAAGCGAAAAGCCCGAAAAGCAAATGCCTTTAAAGGCAACCAAAAACTAAAGGACGTATGGGGAGATGATTCCGATGATGGTGAAAATCTTTCCTGTAATATTTGCCATTTGTAAGGACAATGATGATTTACTGGGACCATAATTCAACGACCCCCTGTGCGCCTGAGGTTATTGAGGCCATGAAACCATACTGGGACCATGAGTATGGAAATCCTTCGAGCAGTCACATTATGGGCCGTCGTGCTTCGACTGCAATCAGAAAAGCCAGAGAGCAAGTTGCCAACCTCGCAAATGCCTTACCTTCAGAAATTATATTTACTTCTGGTGCAACAGAAAGTAACAATCTTTTGTTCTTGGGTATTTTATTAACACCCAAAACCGACCGTAACCGGATTGTGGTTTCCTCCATTGAACATAAATCGATTTTGGAGCCTGTCCGCCTTCTTGCCGAACATGGTTTTGAAGTGTTGAAGTTACCAGTGAGCGAGTGCGGTGTAACCGATTTAAACGCGGCGAAAGAATTGATTAACGGAAAAACCCTTCTTGTTTCTGTTCAGGGAGCCAACAACGAACTAGGTACGTTGCAGCCCGTTTGCCAACTTGCTGAGATCGCCCACACAAACGGTGCATACTTCCATACTGACGCCGCCCAAGTTTTGGGGAAGATCTCTTTTAATACAGAATTGTTCAATTGTGACTTTGCTTCTTTCAGTGCCCATAAAATGTATGGCCCCAAAGGGATCGGAGCCCTATTCATTCGTGGCGGCGCAAAGCAGTGGCCGTGGTCGCGGCCCTTTGGTGGTGGTGGGCAAGAAAGTGGTTTAAGACCAGGCACGCAGAATGTTCCAGGGATTGTCGGTTTCGGGATGGCATGTGAAATAAGCCAACATTATATTACAAACCAAAATAATAATCCCATTCACCATTTAGAAAAAATATTAATACAAAAGCTTTTTGAATCATTTCCTACTGGTCATTTTGTTACCAGAAATACACCAAGGCTCCCAGGTGTAGTCGCATTTTCTTTTCCTAATATTTCCGCCGATTTACTAATGGATAATATTAAAACTCTTTGCATAGGAAAAGGTTCAGCTTGTACGAATGGCGCAATTTCGCAGTCGCATGTTTTAAATGCAATTGGATACTCTCATGATTTTTCGAGAGGAACGTTTAGAGTTTCATTAGGACGAGAAACGGACCTAAATGAAATTCAAGAATCAATTATATTGATTCAGAATGCTTTTCATGATGTTCAACGAATTTCTAAACAAAATGAGAAATAAATGTTAAAATATTTAAAACAAGAAATCCAAGATCTTGGATGGAGGGGTGATGGCTTTAAACCACACAAGTTAATTGCAATACTAACTGCAATACATCTGTTAAAAACAAGTACTTATTCTTCGCAAGAAGTTTATTTTGATAAAAATTACAAAATCATTTTTAATGAGTTGTTTACAAAATTTGCAGATACAGCTAATAATAGCTGTAGACCTCATACACCTTTTTTTCATCTTCAAAGCTCTTCTTTTTGGTCCCTTGTTCCGTTAGAAGGAATGGATGCTGCTCTTAACTCAACATCTACTGTAGGTAGTGCTGGTCTATTAGAACAATTGGTACATCATGCGGTAGTTTCGGATTTCTTTATTGAGGTTTTAAGGAATGATCAATTACGAACTGATTTAATAAACTTTATTCTGAAATGTTTAACTGAAGGAAAAAATATGAAAACTGGTGCTGCCTCATCTTTCACAAGATTACCATCACAAATAAATTTGCAATCATTGGAAAACCCATTCGTCAGTTATCTAAATTCACTTCAGCGATCAGGCGGAGGAAACGAAAATGCCTTGGCTGAATCACAGGCATGTAATCCTTACTACCCATTGATACAAGTAAGCCACCCTTTAGCTGAAATCATACGATCAGAGTTAAGCTCGTCGGATGGGTGCCATGTCATATTAACCGGACATGCCGGTGATGGAAAATCAACTTTGGCTTTGGAAGTGTACAAGCTTTTAATGGGTTTTGATCTCAACTCGCCTTTAAGCAACCCCCCGAAAGACCGGGAGGATCTTGATTCCATATCCGTTTCCATTATCAAAGACCTCAGCGAACGCGATAAAAATGAGGACGAGGCGCTGATTTCTGAATTCAAATCGAAACAGCGTTTTTTATTGGTGACAAACACAGGAACCTTGCTCGATTTCATCAAACAACATCCAACGCAATTTGGAAGTGATTCGGTTACGCTGGAAAGTGACGTTTTGGACGCTATCAGTTCGGAATCCGGAGAGTCGTTTTTAATTTTTCCGGATATCGAGTTTCGCGTTTTCAACTTGGCGCTGATGGACAGCCTCAGCCTCGCACGTAAGGTGTTTGAAAAAATGCTTGCCCCCGAACGGTGGAAAATATGCGAGGCATGTCCCTACTGCACCACCTGTCCAATTCATGTCAATGTGGAGTTGATTCATCAAAATCAAAATATGATTTTGGATCGTATTTTTTTGGCTTACCGACGGATGTATGAATATGGCACTCGTTTGACCATGCGGCAGTTTACAGAGCACCTGGCTTATCTGATTACTTCTGGCCTTGGAGATTCGGACGTTGAAAGGATGCACCAGCAATCCCCCATCCCTCTCATCTCGGAATTCCTGTTTTATAATCGCTTCTTTGGAGACAATGGACTCGTGGCAGATCCGTCCGCGATGGAGATGAAAGCCGTTCATCACATTAAAAACCAAGGGTTTGGTGATCGGCCTTCTTCACATTGGGAACATCGTCTTTGGCTTCGCAGCGTTAATACGCCAATTTCCCTTGGTGTTGATTTTTTGAAAGAGGAATTTGAAAAAATGAGGTTACATGGGTCTCACATCAAACAAGTGGAGGGTATGTCAGCGGATCAGGCTCGTGAACAGATTCGCCGCATGCTTTATTTTTTGTATGATTTTCAAGCGGAAGATCGCAACTATCTTGGCAGGTACCTGAATTCTCCCGCGCTATTTGAGTGGTACGATTGGCAAACGGGAGAGGAAAACCTGGACTTTAATCAAAAGAGCCTGTTGGAGCGGAAAATATACCATGTTTTGCAAGAGCATTTTACGGGGGTGCGCTTACCCGAAGGATCCACGCAACATGATCGACGCCTGTATGTCACCCTAAGCCGCCGCCGCAATGAAGTACGGCAAAGTGCCCAGGTCGTTTTGGCCCAAGTGGATTGGAGTTCGTCAACGGAACTCAAACTGCTGCCCGGAAAAAATGCTTTGGGTGACATACGCAGGGATTTGGTTCTTTGTGGAAAAGAACGAATTGCAGGCATCGATTTACCTCTGAAAGTGCCCTTCCTGGATTATGTGATGATGCGGCATTTTGGGGAAATGGGGGAGATTCTGGAGGCTTCATACCTGGAACGCCTTGATCGCTTTAAAGCACAGGTACACGCTCGCGCCGCCTCCGCAGAGATGGATCGCATCCTATTGGTCCGCCTCAAAACCGACCATACCTTTCGCAGACAGCATTTTTATGTAAAAGACAATCACTTGGAGGTGACAGATGTCCTTTGATTACTATCCTTACACACCCACTGCCCAGGCCATGAAGAATCCGGCCATCCAGCTTTTTGGCAATCGCCTCTTTACGGACCAGTCCGTTAGCGAATTTCTGGTGGAATTTCTCCTCCTTGTTTACGCCCCAAAGCGATTTGACGATATGGAAGAATTTATCGGGGCTTTGCCTCCGGTCGGTTCGAGCGCCGGCGAGCCCGGCAAACTTGAGTATGCCCCTCAAGCGCGACTCAACCTAAAACTTTTCTCGTTTCTTGGGGCTTCCAGGCTCGAATCACGACATCACACTCACCGAGATCATCATGAAGAACTGCACACCTCACTTCTAAACAAGATCCAAATCGCTGGAGGCGGTGACAAAGAGGATGTGGTTCGCACCATTGAAAATCTTATGCTGGGCTTTCAAGGTGCGGGCAGCGGACGAACCTGGTGTGCCCAAAGTTTTCTTCCTGTGTCCCCCGCATTTCTCGCAGGGGAATCGATTTGGAACGAGTCCGTCGCTAGAAGACAAGTTCCTTATGATTGGGGTCAAGTTACCAGCGAGTTAAATACATACATTTCTATGAACAGACATAGATTTCTCGCAAGAGGCGGGGAGGTACTTTACCTGCAACTCTGCAATGCCTTGCGTCAACAACCGGAAGATATCCAAACTTGGTGCGTGGAATACGAAATGGGTTTGAGTCAAGAAGAGCAAAATCCCAAATGGTTACAGGAAGAATTGGAGAAGGCGTTTCGTACTTTGATGGGTTACTGCCCTGCGACCTTAACCGCCCTGGCCGAGTTTGTTGATGTCGATTTGGACAAGGAGACATCTCAAAAGACAGATTTTGATCAAGGAGAGAGGCGGTTTGTTGATGCAGGCTGGTGCAATGCCGAAAGCTGGAGGGAGGGGTATCTTTTTGGGGTCGATCTGTTGCGACTTATGCAAGCAAACCTGGATGTGGTTGAACGTATTTATCTATTGGAGTCGGCTTGCGCCATGCAGGTACTGCGGACGTTGGCCATGCAGAGCCACCGATCCGTTTGCAAGCAGATTGGTTTGGCGGAGACGGGTTATTTTATTGCGGTTTCCGCCCCCGAGGAAGATCGTCCGGCCCCTAGGCTTCTGTCGCAACATTCGGCAAAAAACATCGAAAAAATGATCCATCAAGCCTTGAGGGTAGACGAAGTCGACCTGCCTGAAGAGGAGGACGCTCGCAATAAGGCTTTGAAAGACAGTGGCAAGTACGGGAGTAAGTTATTTGTCAGTTTGGCAAAACGTATCGGCTTGATGGTTCCTAAAAAAGGCAGGGGGGCCCGTTTTGTGCTCAACGAGCAACTTCTGCGGCTTTTGGTGGTCACCACAGTGCCGATTGGCGGACGACTGACCTATGACACCTTCAAATCCTTGTTGGCATCCCGACACGGCCTCGTCTTTGATGCCAGTGGACTGAACGAGGCCAGCCATCGGCTCAAAGGTTCGGGAATTTATTTACCCGCCGATACGGACGCCTGGTTACAGGAGATGTTAGCTGCGGCCGGCTACCTGATCCAACTTTCTGATTCCTGTGCCCTTGTCCACAATCCCTCTGACGTTCAAAAGGAAGTACAATGAAATATTTTGCCCACACATTACGCGACCATCTAAAAAGACTAATTGAACGCTACAGCTCCCAAGCGGTATCGGAGACGGCGCAAGGACGAAAAATGCTTTTTATGGTCCCCGCTATGCCAGAGGCAACCTTGTTGGACGTGGCAGATGCCGTTGACAGCTACTGTCTTGCACAGGAAAAAATTCATCTTACCCTCAAAATAGCCGCCAATGTCACGAGCGAGTGGACGGATAGCGGGAAATTCAAAATTCAGGAAAAGGGGTGGAAAGAAGAACGGGGTAATCTGACATTTTATCGTAGTATGGAAAACCCCGAGCCATCCAAAATCCATGTCGTGGTTCTGATGGGGGTTGACCGTGTTACGGATGGGGCAAGTTTGGCTGACTTCCACACCTGTGACCCGGAAATGCTCTGGAGAATCGACATGGGGGAAACTTTTAATGTCTGGCTGGTTGAGAAACTAAATTCCAGTGGTTTTCATGATTACACGGATGAAGATCTGAAAACAATGAACCGCATTATCAAACCGCTTTATGTTTGCGGAAAGGGGGATCTCATCCAAATCAGCGATTGGCTTGATGGATTGGATTTAAATCTGGCGGATGACGTTAATGAGATCCCCAAGTTGATGTTACGCCAACTGGCTGTGTTTGGCGTTCCGGTGCTTTCGCGCTTCCCCCTAAAGCAAAAACGCAAAAAACTTGATCCTTATATCACTGCCTCAGCGGACTTTTTTAATTACACGATGTTTTTTGAAACACAAAAACGTGAAAAAGCCATGAGCACTATCGCTCGGTTGCTTGAGGAAATTGATTCCGGGAATGAACCTAATCTTCCTTTAAACGAGGAAGACGTTCATGGCGTGTATTCTTCTGGGGATGCCATGCTCCAGGGCCTGAAAACGTTTATTGACCATGACGATGCTAAAGAACGGGATCGCTTAATGAAATGCGATTTTGTGGTGATCTGGGATCAAATTCTAAAGTTCAAATTTAAGGAATCCAAAAAAAACAAAGACACGGTATTTAAGCTCTCCGGTAGTCCCTTTGAAGTCCTGTTAACCGCAGCATGGATGACCTTGAAAGATTTTTATGCGGCAAATAAAGAAAAATCCGGACTAAACTTGCAATCAATTTCGTTTCAAACCCATCAGTTCAAACATGATATCGAAAGTGGTGATACCAAAGAGGAACAAGCAGAAGAGGCCAGAAGATACTTACGTTCTTTAATCGGAGGAATTGATAAAATCATCATCGATCATATCGAACTGTTGAATATCAATGGGAGTGAAATTAATGTAAAGTCACAGCTTCTTAACGAAGAGTTTTCTTGCGGATACGCAAAGACCGCTGAACCTACTTTAATATATATAATCCAATTAGAGCATGATGCGGGAACTTTCGAAAGAAAATTCGGGTGGAGATTGCCTGAACACCATATGTATCGGCTTTCACTTGATTTGTTGAAACAAGCGAAAATCGGAATGGAGCGATTACACGACACCTACAAACTTCCTGTTTTCCACATACCTTATTATGAAGAAGTGCTTCAAGCCACAGCGGATGAAGAAATTAGACGTGTTCTTTTACACGCGATTCGAGATGAACATGATCATCACAGAGGCATCACGAATCTTCTAGGGGGTGATTGGTCAACCATACAGGATCCAATCCAGGCGGATTTGAGACAACTGGCCTTAAAATATAGTACCTTTTTGCAAGCAGCTACGACAAACGGTATTTTCGAAACAATTTTCGGCACCCTCTCCGTCTGGACTGATTTACGAACAGCTTATGCAAAAGTGTTTGAAACAACCGCCGCATTAGAAGAAATAGACCAATCCTCCATGGCGGCAATGTTGGTTCGAGTATTTCTGATCATTGGAACACGTCCGGTATCGCTGGGAGACTCGTGGTATGCGGATATTCACGAACCGTCCGGAGTAGCTACCCTACTACATCCGTCTGTCATAGAAATGCTTGAAGCACAGGTCGTGTATCTTTGC
The DNA here is from genome assembly GCA_020831635.1 of Verrucomicrobiota bacterium. Taxonomy (GTDB): domain Bacteria; phylum Verrucomicrobiota; class Kiritimatiellia; order SS1-B-03-39; family UBA6053; genus PXAS01. Next base: position 24,792 of record JAFIGC010000293.1, read on the forward strand.
CGTTGTTTTAATTACGCCGTAAATCAAGAACTTGAACAGAAGCCCTCAAAAGAATCTTTCCGCACTCACGTGTGGAGAACATATGTGGATTTGTCCGCAATCCAAACGCCACTAACAGGTCTGCTGTACAATGAGGAGAAGAATCTTACGGCGAACGTACGCGGGCAAGATTTAATTCACCGTATTGGCATCTCCTCCGAAGCAGACACCCCCCTCTCAACCCGACTACTCATTAAGTACAACGATAGTCATGAGGAAAATGATACATTCAGTGATACAGAAATGTTTCGGGAAACAAGTGAATCAAAACTGTTACTGCGTTTGATGCAAGACTACTTTGACCTTCACCCGCATGCCCGCGATGGACTAAACATCGCGGTTTTCCGAAACAAAGATATTCAACCTGTCATCGCTGCCGTTCATGCCTATCTAAAACTACTCGCCAAAAAGCCAACCGCGCAGCAACCTAACAAAAGATATGTCCTTGGGGGGGATAGAAAGCGACCCTATGCGATCAGTGTAACCCTTTTTACAGAATCTAACGATGAAACCGATGTCGCTTCCTGGGTGGAGGAATGGAAAGATCGTTGGGAAGCGTCTGAAACCGAAATAAAGTATGATCTTTATCGTCGTTGTCGCTTTTCCATTGCACACCGTATTGTGGAAAAAAATGGAATAAAGTCATTTGAACAGCTTATTCATGAGTATTTCGAAGCGGATATGGCTGTTTTTTATAATTTTATCGGCGCATCCGAAGGTGTTAATAAGTTTGAAAAAGTACAAGCGTTTGATGTCACGGACAGAGAACTCAAATTTCCGATTTTGGAAAAAGCTTGTTGTTCCGTTCATAATCCAGGTGAAAAATTTCGAAGGAAAAGGATTGTCAGCAACCGTCAATTCGCCCTCTCCGCATACCATTCCAATCTTTTACATAATTTACAAACAGGGAATCGGCAAACTGGTACGGTCGTAGTGGGATCCGGTGATTTTACTCATTGGAAAAACTTAATTGACAGAATCCATGAAAAGGCGGAATGGATTGTTTGTATTGATCCAAACATAGATGAACGCTTGATCAAAGAACCAAATCAGACCAACAATAGAAAAAGGGAAATAATCGGTTTTGGCTCCGGCGTGGGTAGTCACGGAGAAGACAATTATACCGTTTCAACCGAGCAGTTTTCTCTGTCGGACATCCATTCTCGTATTCGTGCATCGATCCATCAATTATATGGTCCCGGTGCCGGGTGGAATGTGGAAGATTGTGACCGTGTTGCGAAAGGGATCCTGCACCTGGCCCCTGAACTTTCAGGTTTGGCACTTGTGCGCGCTACCGGCGTAGGTGATGAATATATCCGGGATTTCATGGCATACGCGTTGACAAGGAAGCTACTTTACACGACGAATTCGCTTTTGTGTGAATCCTTGGTGTCCTTGGATGCCTACCGTCACTGGTTCGATTTATCCGACAACGCACGCAGACCCGATTTAATGTGGATGCGTGTTTCGTTGAAGGACGATAATCGTTTACACATCCAAATCAAACTCATAGAATGCAAATTGGGGCAAGATTCCAAACAACATGTGACGAAAGCCAAAAGCCAGATTGACAACGGTCTCAAGGTTCTTTCATCCGCTTTTGCTCCCGCAAATCATCAGCGAAGTGCGGAGGCCTTGATCAATGATCGTCCAGATCGTCGCTATTGGTGGATGCAACTCCATCGACTCGTGGCGAGTAAAACGGAAGTGAGTACCCAGCAGTATCCAACCACACTCACGGCTTTGGAGCGACTCGCAGAAGGGGACTATGATATTTCCTGGTCTGCATCCGTTTTTGCATTCTGGTTGAATGACGATGACGAAATGAAGCGAATCCAGTTCTGGAACACGGGAGAAGCCAAGTCAGTGACCGCGAATGTGTACGCGATAGGCGGGGGCTTTGTACTTCGACTGATGACGGAAAATCAAACGAGCTTAATTGACTGGTCTGAATTTAACAATCAAGGTTCTGAGATTCTTGAGGATGAAGATGCTATGATTGCACCAGCATTCGAGGATGACGACTCACCGTGGGAGGAAGATGATGAAGAGGACGACGATGAGTTAAACGAGGATGAACCTGCTACCATTACCCCTTTTCCTCTCCCGTCTCAAAAGCAAGATGCCCTGGAATTACGCGAAAAATGCGACCAGGATGCTCCAACAGCCAACACGAACAACTCGAATCAGTTTGTTAGCGAATCCCAGTTGCCTCCATTCCCTCCTGACGATCCACCACCGAGTTCAGACCAAGAAATCGTCATAGTGCCAGAGAGCAATAAGTCATTTGATAGGGTTCTCTTGGGGAAAACGGTACATGGCGACCAACCAGTTTACTGGGAATTCAATCATCCTGAGCTGGCAAACCGGCATATGTTGATCTTTGGGTCATCAGGGCAGGGAAAGACCTATGCAATCCAGTCGATATTGTGCGAGTTGAGCCGGTTCAGTCAAAACAGCCTGATCATTGACTATACCAACGGGTTTCTTCCGACGCAACTCGAAAAAATTGCCAGATCGGCTTTGGATCCTAAACAGCATGTTGTTCGTAACGAGCCTTTACCAATTAACCCCTTTCTTCCACAGGTTTCCTATGATGGTACCATTGAATTCAAGGATAATTCCAATGACGTGGCTAAACGGGTCGCGGGTTTATTTGATTCTGTATACGGTATTGGCAATCAGCAATACAGCGTTTTGCACCGTGCTATTATGGAAGGTGTGGATACTCTGATGAATGGAATGAACCTGGAGCATATGCTTTCTTTCATTGATGCAATGGCCGATGATAAGAGGTATAAGACATATGCACAATCGCTTTATAACAAGCTCCATCCTTTCGTGTTGGATCACCCGTTTGCATCTGGTGATGATAGTTTTGAGTGGGATCATCTCTTTCTCAAACAGGCTCCGCTATGCAATATATTCCAACTTGCAGGGATGGATATGTATTCGTGCAGACTGATTACCGAGTTCATTCTGTGGGATCTGTATGGGCACTTACAATCGAAAGGAAAAAAGACCGATCCCAAGGTCATCGTTCTCGATGAGGTCCAAAATCTAGATCACAAAGAAGGGAGTCCCCTTTCAAAATATTTGCGTGAGGGCCGAAAATTTGGTGTTTCCCTCATTCTCGCCACACAGACGATGAGTAACATGAAAAGAGATGAACGCGACCGAATGTTTAATGCTGAGCATAAGCTTTTTTTCAGACCTACGGATACCGAGTTAAAATCATTTGCCGAAATCGCCGCTCTTGCGGCAAGGCAAAGGCAAAGTGTCGATGAATGGATTCGTAAGTTGTCAAACCTCTCACCGGGTGAGTGTTATTCAATTGGTCGCATCCTAGATCCTTCTGGAGAGCATCTTGTGCCAAGGACATTAAAAATACGTATCACAGCACTGGAGGATCGGAGTCTTCATGTCTAAATCTATGCTACTACCCCGAAATTTTCATCGCTCTTTCAAGCCTGAACGGCAGTATATCAATGCTATGCTTCAATTTGCTGCAGCGGGGAAATCAGGGGATTATCAGTCTATAGCGGCAGATACGGGTATTCCCATGGGAACTTCAACAGGCAAGGTTCCGGCGATTTTGGACTATTGCCGGGGTATGGGGCTTGTTCGTTTACAGGGAGCGGAGCGCTCTGCAAAAAAACAGCCGGCACTTACCCCATTTGGTCGGATTGTATTTCTGGAAGACCCTTTTTTAAAAGAAAAAATTACACAATGGGTCGCCCACCTCAACCTGTGCTCCCCTCTTTTTGGAGCTGAAGTTTGGTATCAAACCTTTTTTAAGGAATCTCAATCATTGGGGTATCGATTCAGCCGTACTGATTTGGATACAAATCTGAGTTTGGCTCTAGGTGTTGATCCCGGTGGTTTAATAGGCCCATTAATCGGTATGTATGCGGACGAGGCATCATTTAGTAACTGCGGGGCAATAACTGAACAATGTGGTAATCTTACACGACACCCGGCCCCATCTGAAGATGTTTTTGGGTTTGGCTATGGCGCATGGTTGCTTCAACTCATGATGGATCATTTTCCCAAACAAGGCCAAATTTCAACAACGGAATTGGACACAGTATCTGGTTGGCGAGCAATCCCCGGGTGGGATGCATTTATGGCAAAAAACATATTGGAGTTGATAGAACGCAAAGGATTAATTGAGGTTGACCGACATATGAATCCTTGGTTGCTTCGCGCCAAAATAAACCTTGATTTAGCGTGGCCAAAAATTTTCAACGATTTAATATAGGAGACCAACTATGACAGTAAAACTGAAAGATGTGGCAAATTTTCGTGGCGATCGACTATTTGACGGTGCTGTAAACATTGACTGGCTCGAACAGGATGAGAAACGTTCAAATTCCGCAGCAACATCATTTGTATTTCATGGTCCAGAATACCATGGGGTAGTTCAGTCCGAAGTAGGTAATGCTCACGGGCACCACTTACAAGACACTGCAACCTTTGCTCGAGACATTGTTCGGCGTTGCTATGGAATAGAGTCGCAGTCTTTCACGCTTGCGATAGCAGGATATGGGACGGGTAAATCCCATTTCGCACTCACGCTGGCTGAATTGTTACGTCAACCTGACGGAGAAACGGCAGAAGCAATTCTCTCAGGTCTTGAGGTAGCAGATCCATCAGCTGGCTTTGAAATAAGAAACCTTTTAACTGAAACAAATCACCCTTGCCTTGTTGTTGCTCTAAATGGCATGCAAAATTTCGATTTGGCGGCTCAGGTTACTCGACAAATCATATCTCAAGTAAAATCTCAAGGTTTGGATACTCGTGCTCTGGATGCCCTGCGGCCTCGATTTTCACAAGCGGCAAGTCTTGTTCAAATGGCCATGACAAACCCAGAAGTTGCTGCGGAACTTAAAGATGCATGTATGCTTTCGGACATAAAACAAATTTTGGAAAAGCTGCAGCAACAAGATGACAGTATATACAGTAAAGTTCATGATGTGCTGTCTTCGAAAAACATTAAAATATCAGCACTGGGGGGGGAGTCGGTGCGGGATGTAATCGATGTTACAGCACGAGAATTCTGCGGGGATGGAAAACCCTACAAAAGCCTCGTAGTTTTGTTTGATGAGTTTGGCCGCTACACTGAGTTCGCCGCAGGAAAAAGCCATATAACTGGAAGTGGCGCGTTACAATCTTTATTTGAAGGAATACAAAATAATACCCAATCATCATGTTTTATCGGATTTATTCAGTACGAGTTGAATGCTTATATTCAACGGGTTGCACCCGAGAACCGAGCTGAAATCACAAGATATGTTACTAGGTACCAGAATGCGGCACGTGTTTATCTTTCCATTAATCTTGAAACTTTAATAGCGAGTTTAATCGAAAAACCTGATTCCCAATTTATGGGTGATCGATTTGAAAACGAAAACATAAAAGATGAATCCAGAGAAATGCTGGAAAACATATCGCGTTGGTTTCCCCAGTCTGCTAATCATCAAATTTGGTGTAATTTGGACAAATTTCATTCAGTAATCCGCAAGGGGTGTTGGCCATTGTCTGTATATTCGACCTGGTTTTTGTTTCATCTTGCTTCAGCAGGAAAACATCTACAGGAAAGGTCTGCATTGGCCCTGCTTGGGGACGCGTTCAAGCGTTATGAAAATCAAACAATAGATAATGATGGTTCCTGGACAATTACACCTGTTGATTTATGGACTGAGGATCTGAAGAACGAATTTTTAGTTTCTGAAGAAGCCGGTCAGCAAGGTTCTATTACGCATGCATACACATCCATTGTTGCGAAACATGGGAGCCATCTTAATTTAAACCAGGACAGGATACTTCGTGCCGTTGTCATTGCTTCAAAACTTAGGTTAAAAGCCGAGGATAAAGATGATGCGGTCAACGCAATTTCGGATTTAACTGGATTACACTTAAAAGTTGTTGGAACTGAGATTGATGAACTGCAAGATAACTTGAATGTTCTTGAATGGGACAAGGCATTTAAGGCGTTTGACATTCTTGGTGACGCGGTTCCGCGTAGCCAGTTTCTGTCATATTTACGAAATAGCGTAAAGGATGCCTACGATGAGGAAGGTAAAGCAAAGTTGTTTGCGTCAAAAGCGAGCACTTGGTGTGACTTATTATCGGGTATTGAACCAGATTTTGCAGAAGAAAACGGCATCACAACTCTCGAATGGAAGTTTTTATCCGCTACATCAACTTTGGATTTACTTCCCATTCACTTAAAGCAAGCTACGAACCGTTGGGAGGAGGCTGTAACAGTTGACGATCCACGAGGTGCCGTCATTTATTGTTATGTTGAATCCAAAAGTGATCCTGAAAAAATCCAACAACAAGTAAGCGGATTTTTAAAGAACTGTGCCAAAACTTCATGTGTACCGGCGCATCCCATTCTTGTTGTTCTTCTTCATGATGAAAATGGTGATTTAGGCCAGAGCCTTGCTGAACTCAGTGTTTTAGAGGAGGGGATCAGTGACCAGGACCGCGCAAAATTTGGTAATTTAGTTTCTGCTCATAAAGAAAAATGTTTGAGGCTTGTGCGTGAACAAGTAGAGTATATGTTAAAACAACGTAGATATGCCACAGGGTTCAAGGAACCTTTTGAATCTGAAAGATTTAGTCGAGTCGGATCGGAGATATTTTCAAGAATTTACAAATCTCCACTTAGTTTTCCATTCGATGGGTTTACCACAAAAAGTGGAAATGCAGCTTCCGATTGCTTTTCACTCACCATGGAACTGTTACATGGACGTCTCGATTGGAATGGGGTTACAGCAAAGCCTGTTCGGATACAAAATAGAGCTATAAATGTACTTCGTGATAAATGGGGTATCTTTGCCAAAGATGGTAAAATAAAAACTAGACCATCTCATCCCACTGTCAAGAAAGTTACTGAAATCTGGGACGATTTACTATCTTCAGGTGAGAAGAAACTTGAACTGCGCAAATGCATACAAGATGTGTGTTCCCCACCCTACGGTGCAAATTTAGCTTCTGCTTCACTGCTTTTAGGCGTTTTTATTGCGCCTAGGATTAACAAGCTCTTCATCCAACGCTCCGAGGAAAGGATTACGGTTTCCGACTGGCTAAAGGATGCGCCATTCCGTGGAAACTTTATTGACTTAGGCAGCCTCCACGATACATCGTTACTACTTTCCGGTGATGAATCTTCAGAATGGGACGAGTTGCTTGAAGAGTGGGAACAAGCTGAAAGCTACGCAGAACGAATTAGTTGCTATTTACGGTCTGAAAATTTGCAGCAACGCCTTCCTGTTCCTCCTATACAAGCATACAAAAAAGTTTATCTCGAACAGCTCGGAAAAAATGCCTTAATAGAAAAAGACAAGTTTGATAAACTAGAGAACGAAGCTCTAAATAAAATTGAAAATGGGATTCATAGAAAAGATGTCGCTTTGTTAACATGGGGGGCTGCCGATTTATGTGATTTATCTGCAAAAATGACTTCAGAAAAACCACTTTGGTCTGATGATCAGATCGGTATGATTGACCCTCAGGTTACACGTGCATCTCAAAATCTCATTCAAATCTTTCCACATTGGCTTAAAACACAAATGCCAAGAGATCCTTCCCCAAAGGCGGTTGGTGACTTCAATCACGTAATGATACGTAAAATTGGTTCGGGATTAAAAAAGTTAGGTCTTATTGAACAGTTTGATTTGGTTGAAGAGCATACTAACGCTGTTTTAAAACAGGTTGAAAAAATTTCTGAAGCCAGACAGCTTGTCAATGATGTTCAATCATGGATCATGAATCAAAATGATAGCAGGGATATACCACGTGTTGATGAGTTGCGCGCTAACTTGAAAGTTGGAAAAGGTTTTTCCTCAAAAATTCGTTCACTTGCTTCTCGCTTTCAAGCTCAAATGCCCGAGTTACTTACTACCCAAACAGACTTGACAACATCTCTATTGAAAACTGAGAAAAAACTTTCTGTTGTCGAAAATAGATTAAAAACGTTGTTGAAATCGAATATAAAATCAGTTGAAGATTTAGAAATACTCACTGATGAGGTTGGTTGTCTTATAGTTGCATTTGAAGGTTCTGGAAAAGAATTGGAAGATTTAAAACTTATGCGTAAAGCCTTAATGCTATATCAGTCTGACTATAACGAGCTCTCGGATCAACGTCTTACATGGTCAGATTACTCAAATCTTGCTGAATCCCTATGCAAAAAAAATAAATTAATATTGGAGGACACTCAAGTACCTTGGTTACCAGAAAATATATTTCCGGTTTTTTTACAAGAAATAACAAGTAAGCGAGATAATTTAAGTAACGAGTGGTTGAAAAATGTTCAAAAAAATGTTTTAAATATTGATTCCTTGTCAGTTTCGGAAGCAAATCGTCTTTATGGTCAAGCTTCTAACCCACCCCCATATTTAACGGAAACAGACCTAGAAGCCCTTCAAACTATAACATCTAAAATTGAAAATAGACTTAATAATTTAAAAATTGAGTGGTTAACGGAGTTATTTTCAGACTTATCACCGGAAATGAAAAAACGTTTTATTGAAATCGCTAAAAAATTACTTTCTTAATTTATACCACTTATTATCTGTAAATTTTATATCCCGTTCAATATTTTGCTTTTGCTCTGTTGTCCTTTTTGGTGGTCGAGAAGTAGGTTGACCCGTACCAGGACCAAGTCGTGACGGATACAGTTGCCATCGTGGTTCTGTTTACGGTTCATCTGGCTTTGGTAATGCCTCCCCATAACTTTAACAGTTTGAGACCTATTCGATTGCGCCGTATGGAAGTGTATAACTCAGATTTGAATCCTTTCATCTTCAGACATGCGAAGATGAAAAGTCATCTTACCGCTAGCCCTGCCGGGATCCTCTCTCTGTCCGCCGGGGCGACTCGACGCTAGTCCTCGAACGATTCGATGCCGTATTTCTTGAGGATGGCATTCAACGGGAGCCTTTCATATCGTGCCCGCAAACCTCCGCTTACACCCCATCCGGTGTGCTTGTCATTTATGATTCCGACCCCAGGACTGCGGCCTTAGCTCCCTCGCCTTGGGCTATACGCTTTGCCTCCATCCGCTGGTGCGAGGACGCCTCCAACCTTTTGTGAAATCCTTAAGTACCATTCGGGACTGGCTCTATCCTGGTCGGGATCGCTACCTTCGAAGAAATCGTCAAGTGCACGTGATCCACATCTTATGTCAAAATATTTCTGCAATAATTGATTATTTTCTTGAAAAATGGAAATGATATAGCAAAGAACTAAGAAAATACAATTTTCGAGGAGAAATAATGCAAAAATTTAGATTTGAAGCTGTAAACCAAAAGGGGCAACCTTGTTCCGGAAGCTTGAAAGCCGAAGATGTTTCCGCGGCCACGTCGTTCATTCGTAAAAAAGGATTAATTCCTACCCATATCGTGCTAGTGCGTTCGGAATCCCCTAGTACTCCGGCCAAAGTAGAGCCAATTGAAAAACCATCTTTAGGGAAAACCGTAAAAACGCTCATTCGTAAAAAAGGGTTGAGCCCTGCCAATAACGTGCCGGTGCGTTCGGCATCCTCAAGTAGTCCGGCCGAAGTCGAACCAATTAAGAACCCATGTTTAGGGAAAAACGTAAAAAAGTACCAATCAGAAATTCTTGAAAGCTTACATCCGGAAAAAGAAATGAAGCTCAAAGAATTTGTAGTGCGATTGGAAGATTTATTTAAAGAAGAAATACAAAACGCGGCGCAAGCTACTGGAAAACAAAGTATTGCTTCTGCTGTTTCTTTGAGATTAGATGAAAATCTGCGTAATTTATTGAATGAAAAGATTATTGAGTATAAAGGAAAGAAATATATGTTCGAAGATTTTTTCAAGGAGCATTTTGGGATAGATAAGTCATCATATTTAGAAGCTAAAATTCGCACATTAAATGAAAGGTATGGTATAAAAGATTTATTGCAGGGGAGCGCTTCCGATTTGAGTGACATATTCCATAGAATAAGAGCGGAAATGTTAGTGCACGCTTTGAATCTCAGGAATGACGATAGAACGCTGGAATACGTCAGGAAAAGAAAACGATCATTTGACGGAGCAACAGTTTTTGAGGCAGATGAAGAAGAATTATCTTCTTTCGCATATATTTATCTAGTTGCTCAATTTTGGAAATATTTTAGAATTAAGCATGATTCCTTGTAATGAAAATTAAAAAATGAGAGTTCGCTTGTTGGGCGGGAATGTTTTGTAATTGACATGTAAAAAAACCACCTAATCTCACTCAGGCAAGGGGTGGTGCGGTTTCTTCGGTATCAGAAGATACGTTGGAAACGCGATTGTAAAGCGTAATCGTTTCTGAACTGACCTGATGGTTGAGGATCATTTTGTCTAACATGGCCTCCTGACTTTGCTCAACAAGGAATTGTTGGGTGACTTGATAATGCAGCGTGTCCATGAGGAGATAGAACCCCCGAATGTTCAGGTTTTCGAAGGGGGTTTCCGCTTGGATGCCGGCAAAGTCGAGGATTTGCTTCATGCCGGATTCCAGCAGGGCCAACTCTCCGGGCGGGAGGAAATGCCCGGGCTTGTGCAGGGCGTCCGCGCAGGTGTAGGCCGTCGGTCCCAGCTCAAGATAGCGGCGGGCCTTGGTTTGCATGTAGATATATCCGGGGGGCGTGTTTATGGGAATTTCCATGGGATGAGGTGGGGTTTCGGAGTTGTGGTATTGAGAGAAATGCGGACATTCTACCATCTCCGCTCTGACAATGGGTGTCAGCCCCGTGAAAAAAAACGGTCCTGCCGGGCTGATTGACTCAAGGTGATCTGTGCGGACTTTCAGCCCGCATTCAATTCCCCAAAACCCACAACCCAGCCCGAGCACGCTTCGCGGCTCGGACTGGGCTGGTATTTGTTCGGACCTTCGGCCCG
>JAFIGC010000045.1 GCA_020831635.1 Verrucomicrobiota bacterium
CGCGGACGCGTAGCGTCTTTGGAGTGCGGTAGCGTCGGGAGGAACGACCAGAGCTACCGCTTTGCAGTGGCCGCGCCATCTCGCACGGGCTCCGGAAAGCGGCAGCTCGCAAGCTCGCTACGCGCACTCCAAAGACGCTTCGCGTCCCCGCATTTTCCGCGGCGGGGGCAATTTGTCGAATCACCGCTTCTTTCCGAACTGCGCGAGTATTCGTCACTCCGCACTCAAAACCTCTCCCATCATCCACTGAAAAAACGCGTCATTGGCTTGTGCGGGAGCCAAACGCAACACGCAGGGGCAGTCATAGGGATGTTCGGACAGCATCAGGGCTTCCAGGGCATCCGCTTTGGCGGGCAGGGTTTTGAGGAGCAGCACCTGTTCGGAAGCCTCGCACAGTTCCCCTTTCCACTCGTACAGGCTGGTGCCCGCCGGTAATAAGTTCGCACAGGCGGCCAATTTGGCGGACAAAGCGGACCGGGCCAGCTTTTTGCCGGTACTGGTGTCGGGAACGGGAATGTAGAACAATTGTACGTCGTTCATGTGGAAAATTTCGTGGGCAGGGTGACCATGCCGGGGGCGCCATCCTTGTTTTTGACCGCGAAAGGATACCAGTCTTCCCGCCGATGAAATTGGGTGGCGTGATCATGGGAATGACAGGAGACGCTCAGAAAATAGTTTCCGGCCCGCAACAAAAGCGGATCGAGACTCACCCGCACCACGCCCTCTCCTTCCACATACGGAATGTCGTGTTGGGCCAACTGGGTGTTGGTGCCGTAGATGTACATGCCATTCGCGGTTTTCAGGCTGTAGCCGAAAACGGGGCGGTCGATACGGGTCGGGGAGCGATAATGCATGTCGATATGCAGGGCCTCGCCTCCGGTGAAGGTCGCGGCTTCTTCGCCACGGGCATCGAGAAGCCGCACATCGGTGAATACCATCTCGCGGGTGCCGAATTCCTGGGCGAAAATGCCCCCGCCCTCCCCGGAATGGTTGCGGATCATGTTGAGGATCACCCCGCCGGGCTCCCCGCGGTCGACCAGCTTGCCGTGGTCGATGAGAAAAGCCTCGTCGCAAAATTCTTCCACCGTTTGCAACGCATGGGAGACAAACATGAGGGTTTTGCCGCGTTTTTGAAACTGTCGAATGCGGTCCAGGCATTTCAACTGAAAGGAAATGTCGCCCACGGCCAGGACTTCATCCACCAGCAGGATGTCAGGGTCCACCTCGGTGGCCACGGCAAAGCCCAAACGTACGTACATGCCGCTGGAATAATTTTTCACGGGCTGATCAATGAACGCGTGCAGTCCGCTGAAATCGAGGATGGCATCGAAGCGTTTGCGGATGTCTTCCCGGGGAATGCCGAGCAGAGCGGCGTTGAGATAGACATTTTCGCGTCCGGTGAGGTCGGGATGAAAGCCCGCGCCCAGTTCCAGAAGCGAAGAAATGCGGCCATGGGCGCGGATACGGCCTTCGGTGGGCGTGATCGTGCCCGCCGCCAAACCCAGGGTGCTGCTTTTTCCGGCGCCATTGGGGCCAATCACCCCGACCGTGCAACCTTTGGGAATCTGAAAGCTGGCGTTGCGGATGGCCCAGAATTTTTCCGGTTTGCGGCGGGTGAACGCATTGCGGAGGGACCCAAACAGCGTGGGCGGACCCAAACCGCGCATGGCATAGCATTTGCCCAGGTTTTCGGCTTCGATGGCAATGGGGGCGGTGGACATCAGACGTAATCCGCGAAGTTGCGCTGAAGACGGCGGAAAAGCAGGCCGCACAGCGGGGTGAACAAAAGGGGCCAGGCGAGGCCGATCCACACGAAGGGCGTGTCCGGCCAAACCGTGCCGGGCAAAAAGGCCCAGCGGTACGCGGTGAACAATCCCGCCAGGGGGTTGAGCAGATACACATTCATCACCCAGGGATGCATCTCCCCGGCGAGCGCCTCCACGAACCCGAGGTCATACATGCCCGGACTCATGAAAAACAGGGCGCTGAGCCCCACGCCCACCAGATGCTGGGTATCCCGAAAATACACGTTGAGTGAGCCCAACAGCATGGTCAAACCGAAGTTAAACCAGGCATGGGCGAGAAACACCAGGGGCAGGATGGCCAGATGCGGTCCAAACATTTCCCCGCCCCGCCACAACAGCACCCCCACCAACCCGAATTGCACCAACAAACTGATGAGATAATCGATTCCCGCCGCCACCGTCACCGCCATGGGCAAAATTACCCGTGGAAAGGCCACCTTTTTGACCAGATTGCCGTTCCCGGAAATGCAAAAGAGCCCCTGTTGGGCAGAATTGGCCGTAAACTGCCAAGCGAAGACCCCGACGATGATCGAGGACGTGTTGGCGGCGCGTCCGGAGAGCAGACGAAAGAAAAACGCGTAAATCACGGCCATGAACAAGGGGGTCAGCAAGCTCCATAACAAGCCCAGGGCCGACCCTTTGTAGCGGGATTTCATTTCCCGGCCCACCAAGGCGTGAATCAGTTCTCTTCTGGCGAATACTCCCTTCATGCCCTGGCCCATTAAGGCGTATTCGCGGGTTTGTCGAGAGCTTCCATGCGCATGAACCCTTCCAGGCCGTCCACCCCGGCCCGCAAATCAACTTCCACCAAACGCCAGGGCGGATTCTGGGTGGCGGTTCGTTCCACCAGGCGGCGGACATCCTCCCATCCCCAATCGTCAAACCGCACCACCTGTTCGCGCCGTCGGATGCCGAGGGCGAGATCGCTTTGGGTTTCCGCTTCAAGGGTCCAGTCCGAACTCGGGGGATAGGCGCGCAAAACCTCGTCCAGATCCGGTGCGGCCCGATCCAAGGTCCGAGTCATTTCCGCCCGTTCCGCCTCGGCTTCCCGCACCTTGTCAATCACGGCCGCTTTCCGGCTTTGGGCACGGGCCCACAGGTCCCGTTCGCCGCGGAATTTCTGCCAGCCCAGACCCAGGCCGAGGGCCACGAGAGACAGGTACAAAAGCCCCCAAGTCGCGGGGCGGACTTGTCGGAGCGCGCTCATGGTTGCAACTCCCCTTCAAACACCCAAACACCATCACCGCGTTCTCGGGGCTCTCCCCGCCAACCGCTGTCCTTTAGTCGGCGTCCCAATCGCAGGGCTTCCGTATCCAAGGCCTGCACTTCCAGATGCAATTGATTGGTGCTCAAGCGCAGCTCGCGCACCGAAGTGCCCGTAAATTGAGCCGCCAGCAATACATCCGCGAGTTGGGTGGGAATTTCCCGGCGGCGCAACCCGGTCAATGCGCCGGAAACCTGACCCCACTCCCGTTCCAGATAGCGGTCCAGCAAAAGCGCTTCCTCTCCCCGGGCCGGGCTCGGATAACCGGTGAAGGCTTCGAAAATATCGGCAATCTCTTGCCTGATCTCGTTTCGTTCCGACTCAAACCAAAGCCCAATCGCCGGACGCAACGACAGCGACACCAGCAAAACGCAGACCGCAGCAAACATCAGCCCCCGGGATTTGCGGCCTTTTTGCTTGGCCAGACGCGGATGGGCCAAATCCCCGGCCCGCAGGTTTACCCCCGGATGACCCGTCACCACCCCCGCATCGGCCAAAGCGGTTTCCAGATGACAGGACGATTTTGCATTCTCCGCATGGGCACGGGGACCACAGGCCGAAAACGCGGGAGGCGTGCCGGATTCATCCGCATGAGCGGCCAGAAAGCGCTTGAACGCCCGCCCTTCCGGGTTCGCGTCCTTGGCACTTCCGGAGGCCGTGGGACCGTACCGTCCCCAGGTCGCGAAAATGGCCCGGTGATTTCCGAACCAGGCGCTGACTCCGCCTTCATGGGCGGGCAACAGCAACACTTCCGGCACCAGAAACTCCGGCTCCAGATCCAATTCTTTCCAAGCCTTCAGTTCCGATTGCAGATCCAAATCCCGGGCGGCCAGGGCCAAGCATCGCATCCCCTCGCCCTCGACGCGGCTGAACAAAAACGCCGCCTGACAGTTTTCCAAGGGAAAGGGAATGGCCGCATCCAAGACGGATGGCCAAATTTCCTCGGTTTTCTGTCGATCTTTGAATGGGGAACTCAATTCGCGGATCAAGACCTTGGACGGGTCCAAACCCGCCACCAGCCGCGCCCCGCGTTTCACGTCTTGCCGCAGTTTGGCGGACACCTCGTGCTCCGCATTCCATTCCGCGAGGGGGACCTGCCAAAAAGCATGTTTGCCCCGCGCGGTCCGACGACAAAAGCGCAATTGATCGCCATCCCGGGCCACCCCCCAGCCGATCTGTACGGGCGCCCAACGGGCCGGTTGCAACCAATCCGTGCCTACCACTGGCATTTGATCACCTCCACAACCCCTTGCTCGCCCCGAACCAAAACGGCCCGCAAGGTATGCAAGGTCAAATCATATTCGGCTTCCACCCGCACTTCCACATATCGGGTGCGCACATCCAACAATGGCCGCAGGGCATTTTGCACGACCTCAGGCAGAAACTCCAAAACCGTGTGGACGCTTCGGATGGGCTCGCTTTCGCGCATTTGCTCCACCGTGTCCACCCAAGAGGCGAGCGAATCTCCGACCAAAGCCCGCAAGACCGCCGGATGGGCAGTATTGAGGTTCAGCGTCGTCATGCCCGTGGCCGTGGAAGGCAATGTGGTCAACAATTCAAAAGGATCCCCCTCCTCCGTGGCCCGCAGCCATTCGGCGCTATCGGGATAGCGGGCCACCAATTCGCCCGGGGTACGCAACGTTTGGCCCTCCTCGCGCAATTCCGTCAGGATTTGAGTCTCCGGACGCAAGCCGTGGTAGGCCAACAAATCGCGGAACACGTCCCCGGGTCCTCTCGCCCCGAACAATTCCTCCGGCATCACCAACCAATTGAGGTTGAACCGTCCCTGAAGATCCTCAAAGACCACCCTGACCTTTACCCCGTCCTCGGTTTCAAAGGAAATAGCTTCCGCCCAAAGTTCGGCGGGATGAGAGACATCCGTATCCATGTCCTCCGCCCAGGCCTTCATCCCCTCTGAAAGCCCCAACAACAAGCCGCCGCGCACCTCCAACTTCGCGCGTTCCATGCGCAGTTCGATCGTCTTTCCCGCTTGATGGTGCTGAAATGCGCTCACCAACCCCGCCGCCACCACCAGAATCACCAGTACCAGCAAAAATGCCGCCCCGCGTCGGGAGGCCCGCAGTTGGTTTTCAAATGTGAGGTCGGAAGAAAAATGCATGGTATACCCTCTACGCGATCCCCGAAAATAGACAAGGATGATTTGAGGGAGGCATGCAGTGCGGAGTTCAAGGTCAGGAGGAACGTTTGGAAAGCACCGCTTGCTCATAGGCATCCATTTCCCCGAGCCATTCCGTGCCAACCGGCACCCCGGCCTGCTCGCAGAGTCGGTCCCAGACCGGACCAAAGGGCATCGACTTGAATTCCTCCATCATCGCCAGACGGTGGGTATTTTTTCCCGCCGCCTCCAGGGCCTGCAATTCCAGGGTGGGATCCAAACGCGCGTAGAGAATCCCCTTCCGCGCCGCGCGGGTGCCAATCACATACGCGCCCAGTCGATTGATCGAGGCATCAAAAAAGTCCAGCGCAACCGCCACCCGGTCCCAAACCCCGCCCCGCTGAATTTCCAGAAACACATTTTTCAAATCGTCGTTCCAGATCACCACATGGTCCGAATCCCAACGGATCGGACGGCTCACATGCAGCAGCAGTTTGTCCATGAATTGCAGGTGGCTGGAGATTTTGCCGTGAATGGTCTCGGTGGGATGAAAATGCCCCATGTCCATGCAAAGCCCGACCTTGCGGCTCAGGGCATAATTGGCGCAAAATTCCGCGGAACTCACCACGAATTCTTCCGAGGCGATGCCGAAGAGCTTGCTTTCCAGATAATCCACACAGAGGCTGCGGTCCACGGAGTCATCCGCGAAAATTTCATCATACGAAGCGGCCATGCGGGCGCGTGGACCAAAGCGATCCGCGGGCATGTCCTTGGTCCCGTCCGGCGTCCACCAATTCACCAGACAGGGCTCCCCCTGCTCGCGGGCCATCGCCTCCGCAATCTTTCGGCAGGCTTTGCCGTGCCGAATCCAGAAGGCTCGAATTTCATCGTCCGGGTGGGACAGTGTGAACCCGTCCTCCGCCCGGGGATGCGCAAAAAAAGTGGGGTTGAAATCCAGGGCCACGCCCCGCGCCTTTGCCCAATCCATCCATTGACGAAAACAAGACGCGTCCATTTCGTCGCGGTCTACGAAATCCGGCGTTTCCGAATAGCAGGCATGAACGTTCACCCGTTGTTTGCCCGGAATGAGCGACATGGCCTTGGCAATATCCGCCCGGGCTTCCTCGCCATTGCGGGCCCGTCCCGGATAATTTCCCGTAGCCAGAATGCCGCCACCCGACAAGCCCTCCGGTTTCGTTTCAAATCCGGCCACATCGTCCGCCTGCCAACAGTGCAGGGAAATCTGCAACGCCAGAGCCTCCGCAATCGCGGCATCGGTATCGATGCCAAAGTCGGCATATCGCGACTTGGCCAACTCATAGGCTTGATCCCGATTCATGTGACTCCTCTCAGTTGTGAAAATGTGGTTCAAGGCGCGGGGTTCATCACCGGCAAAGCCAAGGGCGCGCTCCACTGGTTGGTGGAAGTGGCCATCACATCCGGTGACTCACGGGGCAAATCCACGCGTGGAAGGTCGGAAAAGCCAAAGTCACCCAACGAAAAGGTAAAGCCGGGAATACGGGTCGTAAAAGCATCCTCATGGCGCAGTTCGGAAAATTGAACCGAGCGCATCGTGTCCGAATCCGGGTTTCCGGTCTCGGAAAAATCGAGACCCGATTCCGTGGTCGCAAGGCCGCCCAATTCCTCTTCCATGGCATCGTTGATCAGCATTTCGCGGTGCACCAGGATGCTCAGCCCGAGCATGATCACCACCACGGCCACCATACGCGCCCATTCCGGCACCACCCAATGGGCCCAGGGGCGTTCTTTCACGGGACTGGGTTGATTGCGAATGCGAATCCCCACCCGATGGCACACGCGGTCTTCGAGCGCGGGCTCGGGCCGCTCAAATCGTTTCAGAGCAATCAAACCTGAAATGCGATGCTGGGTTTCAAAGGTGGACAGCAATTCGGGATCAGCTTCGATTTTCTCGCGGATTTCCACGGGCACGTCCTTGAGAGCGCGTCCGTAATATTTCATGATGGTTGGATCTTCAGTCATTTTTCAAAAGGTCTGCGAGTTCGGCTTGTAATTGTTGGCGGGCATAAAACAGTCTGGATCGGACTGTTCCGGGGGAACACCCCACGTATTCGGCGATCTCGTTGTGAGGCACGCCTTCAATGTCGTGCATGACCACAACGATCCTGTGTTTTTCAGACAAGGTTTGCAAGGCATTGTTCAATTTTTCCTGGAGTTCTTTGAGGTTGGCCTGGCGGTGGGGCGAATCCCCGGAAGCCATCTCCACCAAAGCGGGATCTCGCTCGATGCCCAAGTCCACGTTGTCCAGGCTCAAGGCCGTGCGGCGTTTGCGTTTTTTGACGTAATTAATGGCCCGGTTCACGCCGATTCGATACACCCAAGTGTAAAAAGAGGACTGCCCCTTGAATTTGGGCAAGGCCTGGTAGGCCTTCAAAAACACCTCCTGCAAAAGGTCCTCGGCATCCTCCTTGTTGCTGGTCATGTTGTACAACAAGGCGTAAATTCGGCCATGATATCGCCGCATGAGGACCTCAAAGGCCTCCACATCCCCTTCCCGGGCGCGTTGGACCAAAACTTTTTCCGGAATTTCCTCTTCCGTCTTCTCCACATCACTCATACGGGCGGCCCCTCCAGACGTTGACGTTTCCGATGGGTCAGCTCCAGGAACAGGTTGTAGGAGGCAACAAAAGACGGAAACAGATTGCTCAAAATGCCAATGGAATCGTTTTTCCCAAAGATGAAATACGCCAAAAGCATGAAACTGCCGATCAAACTCATCACCCAATACCCGATGGGCAAAACCGGACGACCCGCGAGCCTGGAGTAGTGCATTTGCACAAACCAACGACCCGTGAACATGAGTACGCCAACAAACCCCCAGACTTTCCAGGGCGTGATGAAAACAAGGATATCGGTGAAAGGGATGGTGAAACTCATATGGGCGACTCGCAAAAAATGACATGCGGGTACGCCCTATACCGACTTCAAAAGCTTGAGGCAAACTTAAGTGAAAAAAAACGGGGGGAGAGGATCAGGGCGTATCCTGACCCTCTGGCGGAAACACGCGGAAGCGGAAAAAAATCCGGTTCATATCCACTTCGGAGAAGTCAGGTTGGAACCTCAAGCCGGTTGGGGTCTCCTGGACCAGGCGTGCCAAGGATCCGGCGGGCTTCCAGCCTTGCAAGTCATATAAATCATCCGAATACTCGATGAGAAAATCAGCGGGACGGTCGGCACGCCGGGGAACGCTCAAGGCCATGGACCCATCCGCATTCCGTGACAGGTTCATGGTGGGATTCTCGCTTCCGGTGGCGTATTCAAGCAGGGCTTCGGGGCTGGGCTCTAGGGCTTCCTCGGCTAACCATTGGGCCCATGTGGTCGTGGGAGGGACTTTGCCATGCACTCGGGCACTTCGAATCAACTCTCCGTCTTTCCCAATTGATCCCATGATCACTTCGTTTGCCTCACGAGCATTCCATATTCTTGGGCTTGGATTAAATGAGGCCCGGGGCCAGCGCCAAGACATACCCCGAAACAAAGCCCATTCCCCTTCGTCCGGTCCGCCCGAAAACCCCCAAACATAAGCATGGGCGTTCACGGTAAAGGGGGCCTCGTTCTCCGTGACATGGTATACGGAGGTAAACCACTGGTTGCCCTCGTGATAGGTAACTCGTTGGGCGGCCACCCAGTTTTCGGACCACTGGTCGATATTGTCGGAAGTGGGCACAAACCCGTTGGCAAACACACCAAGCTCAAAACGGAAAGATTGGTTCAAGACCTCCCCGTCTTCGGTCAAATTCAACGAGGTGGGGTCACAGAACCACTGAATCATCGTGGCTTGTGCGCACAAGGAGAGGAAAGAGAAAAGAATAAGTGTTTTTTTCATGAGCGTTTTCCTTTGCTTCGGTAAAATGTAAGTCCAGTGGCCGCAAGAGCCAATACCATGAACACCAAGCTGGCGGGTTCGGGAATGATGAAGGTCTGCAGAGTAAAACTGTCTTCGGTGAATTTTTGACCAAAACCCTCAATCAAACTCTGGCCACCCCAAATCGGAACATCCGATGAGACTAAATCACTCATCGCCCATTGAAGCGGTTCCTCCGTCCCACAGTTATCACAATCTGGATCGGCGGATATATTTGGAAAAACCCAAGTCTCCGACCTTCCCAAAAACCATTCTGCGCCTTCATTGGTGATGTTATTGTTGTTATACACCCATAAGTATGCAGGCAAACCACTGAAGTCGAATTCCTGAGCGGCTTCGGGGCTGACGGAGTACCCCTCTTCCGTCATTCCTCCCTCAAAACCGATCACCGGGGGGGGGACGTCATTATAGTTGGCTTCACCAAAGAGAATCCAATTGGATATCCAGAATTCAGTGTTCGTGTTGTCCGGGGAAAAGCCCGTCGCAAAGGTTCCAATCTGAAAAACGAAGTCGGATTGGTTAAACTCATCGACTAAGAATTCACCTTGGCTGTCCACCAAGGTCTCCAATGTAGTACTCGACAGGGTGATCCCGACAAAGGGTTCAGACCAAACCGTAACGATCTGGGAGACCAATGCTAAAAACAGGATGTGATATTTATTCATGATAGTTTTTTCAAGGGATGAAGGTGTCATGGTGTCCAGGGGGATGGGAGAAAGTAACTGATGTTGTCATTTTTTAACATATAGACTGCCCCGCGGTCACGCACAAAAAGAGGCGATGCTTTGACATCCACGCGGAATACATCGGCGGAACGAATCCAGCGCTCCGGCGTAAACCAATCGTCGAGGTAATATGTGGTGTAAGTGCGGCCCGTCAAAGTGGAGTCCCCATTCCAAATCCAGAACTGGTCGGCCTTAACGTAATCGGGGTGGCCTGTGAACCCGTTGTCCAAGGTCATCTCCCGCTCAAGGGCGGATTGCGTGATCGGATATCCAGCCCCCACCAAGTTTTTCCCCGCGCACAAAGGCCTCCTGAAAGCATTTTGGCGGACCTGACCATAGGAAATCAGAACTTTTTGACTCTTTGAATTCACGAATACCGCGTGTCCGGGAGGAATGACCCGGCCTCCCTGGTCCACCAGATTGGGGTCTGATGTCAAAGCCCAACGGGTGTTCGCTCCATCTTCATAAAGGAAGTAACACTCAAAAGTCGTTCCGTTCCAAACCGTGATTTGGTCTGCGTCCGACGGACTGACACCTTCTTGCATTACGTCAACCGGAAACAAACTGTCCAAAGTCTTGTGACGGTACAAAGAGCTGGTGGCACCCTCCAAACCTGCGGGCAGCGGCCCGGTGAGGGTGTTGAAAGGGCCGTCCAAGCCGCAAAGACTGGAGGCCTCGGCGAGGGTGAGCACGTTGTTTTCAGCGGACACGACATCGAAGCGATGCCCCTCGAAATCCCCGTTGGTGATTTCCAGGTAGTACGCCACGCCGGACTCCAGCACCTCCGCGTTTCTCGACAACACCACTTCCGGCGACACCTCGTCAACAAAGGTGATTTCCGCCGTGAGCGGGCTGCATTCCAGGAAAGGATTGTTGTAGGAACGGCACTGGTTGGTTTCAAAGTCGCTGATCACCCAGCCGGATACTTCGCTCAGGACCACCTCATCTGCCACCTCGTCCCCGGAGGTGTCGGTTTCCATGCGGATGCGCACGAACCCAGAGTCGCCAATCAGGCCGGTCAGACCGCGGATGTCGGGAATGGTCACGGTTTCAGTTCCGTTGCTGTTACCCATGACCGAAGTATTGGAGCCATCGAGCGCAATCGCCCCCTGCCACTGCACGGGATCCGCCAGTGCGGAGGCGTATTCCAGATACCAGGTGACGTTGGGAGGCAGGTCCGCTAGCCGGACAAACGACCCAATCAGGGAGTCGCCATTGTCCAGGGAAAGACAGAAGTCGATGTCCTCCACGATCCCAAGCTGTGTGTTGACGAAATCCTGGTCCTCGACCTGGGAGCCGGGCAGGACGTCAATGGCGGTGATGTCCCCGTTGATGGTGAGGTCACCTCCGTCCACATCGTCTACCGCGTGAAAACCGGAGGGAACGGTTTGTGCGACTTTGTAAAAGCCGGTCGGGAGATTCGTGAACTCATAGAATCCATTCTCGTCCGTAACCGTGGTGATCGGGTTGTTGGAACCATCGAGGACCGGGTCCCCTTCCAAATCGAGCAGCTCCACCGTCACCCCCTCGTGGGGAATGTCGCCAACATTGTTTCCGGTGGTATCGATGAAAATCGTGCCGCTGATGGAGCCGAATTCCGCGTTCACGAAGTCCTGCTCCGCCGTGGTTTGTCCAGGCAGCACAGTGATCAAATCCACATCCCCAATCTGGGTGAGATCGCCACCGTCCACATCGTTCACCGCGACAAAGCCCGCGGGAACGGATTGCACGACGCGGTATTCACCGGGAGGCAGGTTTTCAAAAACATAAAAGCCATTGGAATCGGTGTCGGTGGTGCCCAGAGAATTGTTCGCTTCGTCGAACAGTTCAACCTGTATTTCGGCATGGGGAATGTTCCCCGCGTTGTCTCCCGTGGTGTCCAAACGGATGGTGCCGCTGATGGCACCCAACTGGGTGTTGACAAAATCCTGGCCGGTGACGTCAGTTCCGAGCTCAATGGTAATGACTTCCTCGTCTCCGTTCACGGTGAGGTTTCCGCCATCCACATCGTCAATGGCGATGAAACCCGTGGGGACGGTCTGACGCACCTGGTAATCTCCAGGCGGCACATTGGTGAAGGAGTAGAACCCGTTTTCGTCTGTGGTCACGGTGATGGGGTTGTTGTCACCGTCCAGGATTTCCTCCCCGTCTCCGTCCAAAAGCGTAACCAGAACCCCTTGCTGCGGGGTGTCACCAGTTCCATTTCCCGTGGTGTCCAAAAGGATGGTGCCACTGATGGACCCCAACGCCTGGTTCACAAAATCAATTCCGGTAATGTTGTTCCCAAGGTTCACAGTAATGAGGGTGACATCCCCAATCACGGTGAGGTCGCCCCCATCCTCGTCGTTGACCGCCACAAAGCCGGTCGGAACCAACTGCCTGACTTTATAGTTCCCCGGCTGGGTGATGGGAAACAGGAAACACCCGAAATCAGAGCAGGAAAACGTCGTGGCCAGAACGTTGTCATCTTCATCCAACAATTGCACGGTCACCCCCCCGTGCGGGATGTTGCCTTCCAAATTCCCGGTGGTATCAATGGTGATGGTGCCGAAAATAGACATGTTTTGTGCGAGGAGGAAATCCCGGCCGTCCACATCCTGTCCCGCGAGGGTAAACTCGATCAGGTCATCCCCATTGGCGGACCCGTCCGCGTCCAGGATCGGGGTGGTGCCGGAGGGCGGCACCACAACCACGATGTAATCACCGTCGGGAAGGCCGGTGAATTCATACTCACCATCTTGGTCCGTGGTGGTGGAACCCACGAATTCATTGGGATCGGCAACGCCGTCCCCGTTCAAATCACGGTACAGCCGCACTTCAGTGCCCTCCGAGGGGGTGTCGCCGGGGAATCCGGAAAATTCACCGTCTGTATTTGTGTCAACCCAAACCGTCCCGGAAACCGCCGACAGGGTTTCCGCGTTGTTGATAAGGAAGTCCTGGTCGTCAAAACTTTCTTCCACAACGGACAATTCGATCAGGTCATCCCCGTTGTCAGACCCGTCCACGTCCAGGACCGCTGTGAAGTCAGCCGGAGTTTGGGACCGGACCTCATAGTTGCCGGGCGGAATCCCGATGAAGGTGTAGCTTCCGTCCAATTGGGTGACGGTGGAGGCAAGTAGATTGTCGTCGCCGTCGTAGAGTTCCACCACCACACCCGGAACCACGACGTTATTGGAAGTAAATTCCCCGTCGTTTTCCGCGTCGCGATAGACCGTCCCCGTGACCACATGGAAGCCCCAGCGATAGTCTTCGACCTCCCCGTTGGAGGCCTCGCCCGAAAAGGCGAGTTCAGGAATCAAGGGTTCGGTGGGAAGGATGCGGAACCGGGAAAACAGGAAGGTGGAGTCCAAGGGAAGATCCTCTGGAACCAGGGTGCCGGCGGGAACATCGAAACTGAACGTGTAGGTGCCGGTGGTGACCGCCTGGCTCAAAACCAGCTCTCCCGCGTCAATAAAATCCCCGTCAATGTTGAAGTCAATGAAGCCGACGAGCCAGCCGGTACCCACCACGTCCACGCGCACGCTGCCGCCGTTTGAACCCTCGGACCAAATTCCGGTGACAAACACGCCATCGTCGAAGTCATCTGCGTCGGCGTTCGGAGAAGGCTGCCCGTTGGGTTCCGTGTTCACGTCTTCGCCCAGATACAAGGTTGGGTTGTCGGGATCCGGTACAATGTGCCGCGCCCCGTTGGGCAGCAGGGTTATGGAGGCGTAAGCCTCGGGCAGGTCGCCGAAGTCGTATTCCACCACGGAACGGAACGCGAAGTCCATGTTGGTGATTTCGTCGTCCGCAGCCACCCACATGAAGGCGCCGGTAGTGTGACCCTGGCTGTTGGATGTGATCGACCTTCCATCGGCGGGATGATCATTCACCCCGGGCACGCTGGTAATCACAAGATTGCCAATGGGCGGCACCATGGAGACAATGTAGAAGTCCGTGTCTGGCAGATTAGTGAAGCTGTAGTCGCCATTGGTGTTCGTGACGGTGCTGCCCAATAATGTCAACACGCCCGTTCCGAGACCATCTGCAGGATCGTCACCCTCCCACGCGTAAATAAACACGCTCACATTGGCAAAAGCGACTTCATCGGCCGCCACGCCCGTGGGGTTCAGTCCGTTGAGGAGACCGTCCTCGGGGTCACCATCCAATCCGATGGTGCCGCTGAACGAGTTGGTGCCAAAGAAACGGTAGCCGAAGTTGACCTCCTCGTTGTCGGCGGTCCAGGCGGTTCCGCCAATGGTGGAGATGTTTCCGGAGCTGATCACCACTTCCTCGGCCACGTCGTCGAGGGTTCCGTCGGGGTCAACCGTCTGCTCGTAATTGGCGGGGAACGGGAAATCGGGGTCGTCCGTCACCACCACCACGCTGTAGGTGCCGTCGTCGAGACCGCCAAAGGCGTACTCGCCGTTTTCGTCGGTGAAAGTGGTGGCAATCGGATCGGGGTTGCCAAGCTCATATAGTTCCACGAGAATGAAGGGTATGCGGGGTTCTTCCTCGCCCACCAGTCCGTCGTCGTCAAAATCCACCCAGAGGGTGCCGGCGATGACCCCGCCGGGAATGAAGTAGCCGAAATCGGCTCCCATGAAGGTTTGGCCCTGGGCGAGGGTGATCGCGTAACGTCCGTCGCAGCCCACCGCGAGGGGGTCGGAGCAGGGCAAACCGTCGTTGTCGGGATCGGCGGAAATAAAGGAGCCCGCGGGGAGGGATGTTTCGTCCACGCGCACCTCGTAGTTACCCGGATCGAGGTCTTGGAAGACGTAAAACCCATTCGCGTCGGTTGTCGTAGTGGCAAAAAACAAGTTGTCACGGTACAGATCCACGACCACACCAGGGATCCCGGGTTCGTTCGTGTCCTGGACCCCGTTGCGGTTCACGTCAAAAAAGATGGTATCACCGATGGCCCCGGCGGGATAAATCAGGGTGTCGGCGGTGTCGGACCCGCTGTTTGCGGGACTGCCGTCGAGGAATTGCGCACCATTGACCGAGGCAATGTTGGTGGTGGTGATCGAGGGACCTGCCAATTCATTGGCGGTGAAGTTCACGGTGACCGACGAACTGCTTTCCGGCGCGATCGGACCGATGTTGTTCCAGGTCAGCGTGCCGACCGAACCGATGACCGAGGTGCTGTCCGGTGCGGGGTTGGCGCTGACAAAAGTCAGCTCGTCCGCGTTGTACGTGTCGGTGAGAGGAACCAAGGAGAGAGTGTTGGGGGAAACCGTGTCATTGGTGGTGAGACTGAACCGCACTCCTGAAAGGAACAACGTTCCGGCAGTTGCTTGGTTCCCACCTCGATTGGTTTCAAGTTGGACCGAAAGGTTCGAGGGGTTTCCGAAATCCGACCAGGCCCAGGGAGATTTGGCGGATGTCACATTGATCGAAATCACAGTGGCTCCCGCGGATGTGGTCGGCAGGGCTTGTAACGTGGCGGAGGAAACGGAAAAGGCTTGCAACAAGGTGCCGCTCACATTGTTGTACAAACGAACGTCAAGCGTGTCCTGTGCCTCAAATTGATTCTGCCTGTAAGCTCCCACAAGTTCCAAAACCACGTTGTTAATGGTTGCGGGCGAACCAGAGGGTATTCCGAAATTTCTGACCCCAATTGCCTTGGTGGGATTAGGAAATGTGGCGCTTGTAAAGGACGAGGGTGTATTGCCCTCAATGTTGTCTCGGTTCAGCCAAGTTCTACTTGATTGTGTTAAAGTATAATTCGTATCCAAGGCGTTTGCGAAGCCACTTACCACCACGTTCTCCACAACATTCGGATAATTATTGCTCACGGTGATGTCGTAGGTGACGTCCCCGCCCTCGCGGACGATCTCGGTGCCGGTCTTTTCCACCACCAGGGTGGGGGCGAACCCGAAGTCATTTCCTGTGGAGTCCCCCCCCGAAAGCGCGACGTTGATCGTGGTTGCCGTGGTCGGGGCGTAGCCTTCGGGTATGTCCGTGTCCTGAGCATCGACCACCACCTGATAGTCACCGTCCGGAAGGTTTTCAAAGAGATAATTCCCCTGGGCATCGGTTTGGACGGTTTCCAGAAAAACGGGTTGGCCGTTCACGATGGCAAACAGGGAGACGGACACAGAGTCAATCCCCGCCTCGGCGCCATCCTGAACCCCGTTTGCATATCCCCCGCCCCCTTCACCATCATCCTCAAACACAGTGCCGGAAATCGACAGGGATCCATTGATGAGGGTAATGGCGTCGTCGGTGAGAAAAGGGAGGGCATTCCCAAAGGAAAGTCCGGCGATATTTTGAATGACCGGTACGCCCGTGAGGGGAGAATCAATGACCACGGAGAAGGTCACCGATCCGCCAGCATCCGGGTCCAGGGGATCACTTAACCACCATTGCAGATCGGTCACCCCGGAGGCGGGAGCGGGTTCTGTCGTGACCCAGGTCGCGCCATTATCCGTGGAGTAGCGCACTTGATAGGATGAAACCCCGGCGGGGAGGATATTCCCCGCCGCAGCGGTTCCCGCCACATACGTGGTGTTTGGGGGAATGGAATCATGTACAACCAAAGGCAAACCGTTGTTGGGCTCGCCCACAGGTTGCGAGCCATCATTGGAAAAGTCCACCGTGTAGAGGAGGGTGGCACCGGGATCCGCGTTCTGCAGATTGACGCTTTTCTCCAATACAACCTCGGTTTCGTTGGATTCAAGCACTCCAACACTGACCCCGTAGTCCCCGTTGAATTTTTCGTTGTCAAAGCCGGAGGCGGCCATTTGATAGGGAGTGAGCACCGCGCTACCGGGCCCCTGAAGAGGCATGAAATCATAGCGGACCAAGCCGATTACCCCGGTGTTGTCGGGAAGATTGGTGAAATAAAGCTGGTCCTGCACGTCCAACACCAGCTCCCCGCCGCCCTTGAGCTTAACCACGATCAGCGCGTAGGTGTTCACCAGGCGAAAGGCGCCTGAGTCAAACAAAGAGGGATCGCCCACGGGCTGAAGCCAGGCGTTTTGGTCTGGAACCAGATCCCCGTCGTTGTCAAAACCCTTGTTCACATTTCCAAGATCATACCAAATCCCCTCGGTGATCACACTGGTCCCGGGGGAGCCGTCCGCTTCGATGTTGTTCCACTCCGGCTGGAATCTCTCAAGAAGATCCTGGTATTCCTGGGGCACCTTGTTCGCGGTGTTGGGGAAAATTTTGTTCGCCATCGCGCTCAGACACCTGCGCATGTTCGCGCGGCGGTTCACGTCCGCTTCCCGCTGAACGGCTCCGTCGTCCGCGCGCACCCAGATGTCATAAAACAAGTAGAGGTCGTCGTCTGGTTTTCTGCCGCCCGTAACGGATTTCTCATCCACGTCCAAATTGGGATAGCTGACAAGCCAGTACACGGGAACATAGCCACCGGCGGGAATTTCGGAGAAGGTGCGGGTGGCATCCGCCAAACCCATGGAGCCCCCCTCGTGGGTCAGCGCGAAAGCGCCGCCGGGAAGCGGTCCGGTGATGTCGGTGTTTTCCGTGTGCACCCGGCTCGGGTAGATCCCGGGGGTTCCCTCCGAAAAATCCCCGATGTTGGCAACCACATCGGTCAAAGGCTGGCTGCCGTCGTTCCAAATCCGCGCGGAGATGAAGGCCGCCCGGGGGGCGTAGGTCGCGGGGGTTTCCACGTTGGAGTCTACGATGAAATTGTAGGCCGTTGTGACCTCAATCCTCAGTGGCCCATCGGGATTTGCCGTATGTGCAAGAAGGGGGCACAAGGAAAGTCCAATCCATGTGAGTTGCCGCATTCTCACAGGTCCTAAGATGTTCATTACTGATTCGAAAAACTTTGAAAGAGTATTCGTTTTCATGGAGTTAGACTTTGTTTGGGGACAGACGGTAAAGGTTGACAATGGACGCGGAGGTAAAACACTGAGCTTTTTATTATACTTCAAAGGTAAATTCCTCAGAATTAGCCACATATTATTCCAGACCTCCAGTGCTGTCAACACGTTTGTTATAAAAAATTAGTTTAATACTATTTTAACATATAGACAATAACTAATACTACGGATAGGTAAAACAGATGGACGAATGAAACACGCCATGGAAACCTCCGATCCCAGGGGATCCAACGGACTCGGGAGGAAGAAAAGAAAAAGAAGTTTCTTGTTTTTTTCTTTGTCATGTCGATAAAGGCCCAATAGAGGACAATAACGGACAAAAACCACCCTTTAGAAAAAAATGAGCACAAACAAATCCCAAGAGATCATGACCCTCGCCGAATTGGCGAATTACCTGAAAGTCGCTGAAAAAACCGTGGTCCGCATGGCCCGGGAAGGGAAAATTCCCGGCACCAAAGTGGCCAGCCAATGGCGATTCATGCGCAGCATGGTGGATGAATGGTTGCAAAAACGCATGCAGCCGGTGACACGCACCAACCTGTTCGAACTCCTCAAACATGCGCCCGAGGTCGTCCCGGTCTCCCGTTTGGTCTCCCCCGATCTCATGTTGTTTGACGTGAAACCGGGCCCGATGCCCAAAGTGCTGGAGCAACTCATCCTGCCTTTGGAAAAAAAGGGCCTGATTGAAGACCGCAAGCTTTACCTCGATCTGCTCATCAAACGCGAGCAGCTCCATTCCACCGCCATCGCCCCCCATGTGGCCATCCCCCACGCCCGCACCCCTTCGGACTGCAATCTGAAAAAAAGCGCCCTGGTGGTGGGCATCAGCCCCGAGGGGGTTGATTTTGGCGCGGACGACAAGGAAAAGACGCACGTGTTTCTGCTGATCTGCTCGGAGGATGAGGTGGTTCACCTGCGGCTGCTGGCCAAAATTTCCCGGCTTCTGTCCCGGAAAGTCATGATCAAACGCCTGATGACCTGTACCAACAGCGAACAGGTCATCGCCCTGCTGGCGGAAGCCGAGTGGGAAGTTGCCCTGAAAAAAGAGGATTGAATTCCATGAGCGATCACCACGGCGAAGTCTTGTTGGAAGAATCCCTTTCCCCCGAAAGGGTCTTTCTCACCCAAGCGAAAAACAAGGATGAATTGATTCATGCCCTGGTGGACGCGATTTTCACGTCGGGTGAAGTGCTGGACTTGGAAGCCTTACGTTCCGCCGTTTTTGCACGGGAAGCGTTGATGAGCACCGGCATCGGGCTGGGCGTGGGCGTTCCCCACGCGCGCATATCTTCGGTTCGCCGCCTGATTACCGCCGTGGCCATCAATGATCAAATTTTACCGGATTACGAGTCCATCGACGGTGGTCCGGTTCGTATCGTGTTTTTGGTCGCGGGCCGCCCCGACCAACAGTCCAACTATGTCCGGCTTCTGGCCGCCATCAGCCGCATTGTCAAAGACCATGATCGGCGGGAGTTTCTGTTGAAAGCCCAAACGTCCGATGAAGTGTACGCGTCCTTGCTTGGACGGCCATGACTTTGAATGACCCACCCACCTTTGGCATTCTTCTCATTCTGGGAATTGGTGTTTTCGGCGGGGTGCTGGGGGCGTGGCTGTTCCAAAAACTCCGCATTCCCCAGGTCATCGGATATATCGCCATCGGCCTGATGATCGGGGAAACCGGTTTTGGCATTCTGAAACGGGAACAACTCACCGATTTGCGGCCTTTCAATTTTCTCGCCCTGGCCGTGATCGGCTTTTTGGTGGGCGGAGAACTGGAACGCAAAAATTTCAAGCAGTACGGACGCCAGTTCCTGGGCATCACTTTCGGGGAAGGACTGACTTCGTTGCTGATGGTGGGTGGTTCCGCGGGGGCCTTGGTCTGGTATCTCACCGGGGATCCGCGCATCGCCCTGGCCACCGCCGCCGTGCTCGGAGCCATCAGCGCCGCCACCGATCCGGCTTCGACCATGGACGTGCTCTGGGAAAACCGGGCCAAAGGCATGCTGACCACGAGCATGGTGTCGGTCATCGCCTTGGACGACGCCCTGGCCATGATCCTCTATACCTTGGGGACCGCCGCCGCGGCCATGCTCATCGGCAGCAACAGCTCTCTGGGCGGCATGTTGGTCTATGTGGCCACGGAATTGTTCGGAAGCGTGATTTTAGGGGGAGTCATCGGCCTGCTGCTGGATCAAATTCTTCGGCACAGCAAAACCCTGGAACGCTCGCTGACGGTCATGGTGGGGAGTCTTTTGTTGATGGCGGGCATTTGCCTGACCTGGCACCTCGATGTCATTTTGTGTTCCATGGCCGCCGGGGTCATCATGGTCAACCGCTCCCCGGCCCGGACCCACTCCCTGTTCAAAACCCTGCGGGAATTCGCAACCCCCATCCAGGTGATGTTTTTCGTGTTGGTGGGCGCGCGCTTCCATCTCGCCCAAACCCCGACATGGATTTGGGGCCTGGTGGGCCTCTATGTGGTCGGCAGTATGGTGGGCAAATATACCGGAAGTTGGGCGGGGGCGAAACTCAGCGGCAGCCTCCCGTCGGTACGAAACTACCTGGGACTGGGTTTGTTTGCCCAGGGCGGGGTTGCGGTGGGCCTTTCCATGATGGCCGCGCAGCATTTGTCCGGGATCGAAGTCCGCGGCGGCATGGATTTGGGCACGGTCATTGTCACCACCGTCACCGCCACCACCCTGATCATGCAGGTTTTAGGACCTCCCTGCACGAAATTCGCCTTGGTACGCGCGGACGAAGCGGGGCGAAACGTCACCGAAGAAGACATGATCGCGGAACTGCGGGTCAGCGACCTGCTCAAAACGGATGCCGTGTCCATCCCGGAGTCCACCCTGCTGTCGGATGTGTTCAAGGTGCTCAAAGAAAACAACCAGTTGGCCTTCCCTATTGTCGACGAGACGGAAGCCTGTATCGGGGTGATTTCGCTGGAATCCCTGCGCGAATTGTTTACCGAGCAAGAAATTTGGGAGTGGATGATCGCCGGGGACGTGATGGTACCGGTGGTGGACATCGTCACCCCCACCCTCCCCTTGGAAGAAGCCATCCGCCGCATGAAGCAAATTGACGCAGACCAAACCATCGTCCGGGATCCGATCAGCCGCAAATCCCTCGGATTGTTCGACCTCCGCCAAGTTCACCGGGAAGTGACCCGCAGGCTCATGGAGCGGCAGGGTGTGATCCTTTAAATTTAAGGATAAAGAAACGTATATGTTGGAGGAATGAAGTTTTGATCAGAGTTCCAGAAGGAGAGAGGGAGAGAGGGAGAGAGGGAGAGAGGGAGAGACACACATTTTTCAATTCCATGGGAAGGACTTCATGTCGGACCCGTGGGACCCGGCGGACAGGCCCGGGCCAAAGGTTTTCCGTCCGACCCGTCCGATGGGTCAGACGAGTCCGACCATAATGGCAACGTGCCCCATCCACCAAATTTTCAGCCCTACACGGTTACTTTCGCCCACAAACGCCCCTGAACTTCTTTCACCCGGTATGTGCGCAATGCGGGATTGCCGGGATCCGTTTTTCCACAGGCATCGAAACGCCAGCCGTGGAGCGGGCAGACGAATTCACAGGTGGATTCTTCCCAAAGCACTTCGCCGCCCTGATGCGGACACAAGGTAGACAAGAGCACCCACTTTTTCCGTTGCCGGGTCAGGTAAAAAAAACCGGTGCCGATTTCCACCAATGCCGGAAGGCGTTCGAAGCTGGAAACCGGACCCAGATCAATGTCCACGGGGCGTTTTCCAAAAATAGATTTCATCCGCAACAGAACGCGCACGCTGTCCCTTCTTCATCTCAATCCTCATAATCATACTCATAATCATACTCATAATCGTAATCGACGAACGTTTGTTTTTTTTGATTACGAGTAGGATTAAGATTAAGATTAGGATTAGGATTAGGAGTAGGAGTAGGCGTAGGAATCCATCAACTTTCGTGACTCAGCTCGACCAGGTCGGCCAGGATTTGCAAGGTTTCCCGCAGCATCAGGTCCCGTTCGGGACGGATGCGGGGACCATTTTCCGGCTCCTCGGGCTCGTCGCCATTTTCGATGGGCAACATGAGGCCCCGTTCCTGAAGCTGATCCAACTCGCGGTCGGATTTCGCTTGGGCCAAGCGCTCGTCGAAATTCAAGGAAATGTTGCGGCGTTGCACCCGTTCGGCCAAACGGTCCACTTGTCTTTGGTAGAGTTGGAATTCATCGTTTTCGGCCAAACGGGCTTCCGAGCGTTTGCGAAGACTTTCGTTGATTTCGCGAAGGTCCCCAAAGGGCATGAAGCGCGCGGGGCGCACCCAAGTCCATGGCAGGACGTTGTCCAAATATTCTTCGCCCATCTCCATCACGTCAGAGGGACTGCGGATTTCGATGTCCGGGCTCACGCCCTTGAGCTGGGTGGAACGTCCGTCCACCCGGTAAAAAGCGGCGGTGGTGACCTTCAAACGCCCCAGGCCCTCATCCCGACGATCCAAGGGCATCATGGACTGTACCGACCCTTTGCCGTGGGTTTTGGAATCGCCCACGATCACGGCGCGGCCATAATCCTGAAGCGCGGCGGCCAGAATTTCAGAGGCGGACGCACTTTGCCGGTTGACCATGACCACCACGGGCTTGTCAAAGACGACCCCGCGGTTGGGGTCGTTCAGGGCCCGGACTGTGCCTTCGCCGCGCACCTGAACCACGGGACCGGAATCGATGAAATACCCGGTCATCTCGATGGCGTCCTGCAGGCTGCCGCCGCCATTGTTCCGCAAATCCAGAATCAACCCATCCACGCCCTCTTCGTTCATCTCCTCCAACAGGGCCTTCACATCGGCGGCGGAACTGCGCCCCCCCCCTTGGAAATCCCGATAGAAGTCGGGGAGTTGGATGATACCCACCTTGAAAGACGTGCCTTCACGTTCCAATTCGTAGACCAAGGATTTGGCCGCGTTTTCCTCCAGTTTGATTTCCTCGCGAACCAAATCAATGGTGCGCACCTCGGTGCCGGTGGGGTCGCTGGCGGGAATCACGTGCAACACCACGGTGCTGCCGATTTCACCGCGAATCAAACGCACGGATCGATAAAGAGGCCAGAAGAGAATGTCTTCGGGCTCCTCGTCGCCCTGCCCCACGGCAATGATTTTGTCGCCCGGTTGCAAGCGCCCATCCAAGGCGGCGGGGCCCCCTTCTATGAGTCGTTCGATCTTCGCGGTGCCTTCATCATAGGTAAGAATGGCGCCGATCCCCGTCAGGGACAGGCGCATGTTGATGTCAAAATCCTCATTGGCTCTGGGAGAGAGGTAGCTGGAATGGGTGTCGTATGAACGGGTAAACGCGCTGAGAAACATCTGTTGCACGTATTCGGCGTCATGTCCGTTCAAGACGCTGATAAACTGCTCGTAGCGGCGACGGATTCGATCTTCGGGAGACAGATCCAGTTGAGGTGCCACCAAAGTCCGCGGTTCTTCCTCGGGCTCATCCTCGGAATTTTCACCGGCGAGGCCGGTTTCGGCATCTTCGGGATCGTCGGCTTCCGCGTCCTCCGTCTCAGCAGCCTCTGCGACGGCATTCGCCTCATTTTCGGCCGCTTCTTTGGCCTCTTTTTCAGCTTTGGCCGCCTCTTCCTCGGCCTCAAGTTCCCTCATGCGTTGGCTGACCAAGTAGCCCACGTATTCATTGGTCACTTTTTTGCGCCAAAGTTCATCCCATTCTTCTTTGCTTTCGGCCCAGGGAGCGTCTTTCCGGCGCCAGACAAATTCCTGTTCCTTGTCCGTATCGATCCCCTCTTCCAACATGTTCATGACGAATTCCACGCGGTTGGCGGCCCGCTCCCGGAAAATCCGGAAGGCTTTGAACGCAAGGGTGAGGTCCCCTTCCCGCAAATCCTGATGCAAAGTGGACGCTTCCCTGCGCAAGGCCATGACGTCTTCGGCCATGAAAATACTGCGGTCAAAATCCAAGGAGCGCAGATAATTGTCCAAAGTCCGCCGGGAAATGGCCTCGGTGAAGGGGTCATGGTTCATGTGTACCCGGGGCATCATCTGCACCAAGGTGCGGGTGATGTGCGATGCGTTGGCATCCGGTTCCAGCGGTGCGGGCGCATCGGTCTCCAAGGCAAACAAGCCGATGGGAAGCAGAATTGGCAGAATCAAAAATTTTATTGCGTTCATCATAAGAGTAAAATTGCTTTGTTTTTAGAGGTTGTCAACTGGAAGAAAGACATACGAAGAAAGGTCTTCGTTCAAGCTGAAAATCAGGATTTGTGAATAGAATCGCCTTAAATCATGAAAAGTCCACCTTTTCGACCCTGCAAAAACAGATTTTTCATGCGCGTGGCGTTCAGGCGCGTGGAGGTCTGGGCATGGCCCGCAAACGCCGGTGCATCATTCGCCTCCTCGGTTTTTGGGCTTCCAAGGTTTGTTGATAATGGTCCGTCAACTGTCGCACCACGTTTTCAATATGGTTGTCACGCGCCAATGCGAAGCAATTTTCGTGGCAAATTTGCCATAAATCGTTTTCATCCAACAAACGCAGCATGGCCGCGGCCATGGCGTGAAAATCACCGGGAGGAAAGAGCAGGCCGGTATCTTCGTGCCGAATCAGTTCGGGAATGCCCTTGGCGTCCGCCCCCACCACGGGCACCCCCATGGACATGGCTTCCAGCAAACTGACGGGCTGGTTTTCGGAGGTGCTGGGGGTCACGAAAATCCTGGCCACCCTCGGCAGGTTTTCCGCCATGAGTTGCCGATGGGGAATGCTCCCGGTGAAAATCGTGGAGGGGGCAATGCCCAGCGTTCGCGACAAGAGGGCCAACTCCTCCCGCGCGGGTCCATCCCCCACCATCAAAAGCTGGGCGTCGGGACGCGCGCCCAGGACCTCCCGAAATGCCTGCAACAACACCGGCAGGCATTTTTCCCCGGACATTCGCCCAATGTAGGCAAAAGTGGGTCCCACGAGGCCCATTTCCGCGCGTTTTCGGCTGATTTCGTCCTCGGAACACAAAGGCGTTGCCGGGATACCGTTGGACATCAAGTGGGGAATCTGATCGATTCCCCGGGCGGTCAGTTGCTCGATGACGCTGCGACTTGGAGACAGCACCCGGTCACAATGGTTGTAAAAAAAGACCGAATACCGCCACATCATGTTTTGGGTCAACCGGTGGTTCGGAATATGAAACTGCTTCAAATACTCGGGTTCTGCAAAAAAGGTGTGAAAGGTGCCGACCAAAGGCTTTCGCAGCATTTTCGCCATCATCACCCCTTCCCAGCCACAGCCCCACTCCGTATGCACATGCAAAACGTCAGGCCTGAATTTCCGCAAAACCGGCAGGGTTGGCGCGAACATGGGCAGGGCGATATGCAGACCCGGCTGCCGGTTGCTGGGCAGGCTGATCAAAATATCCCGGATCTTCGCATTCAATTCCCCGCTGCGCTCCAAGCGCTTTTTGCCACTGGCGCCAAAGGCCTTGGGACGAAAAATCATGACCTGATGTCCCTGGCGGCACAGCTCGTTGGCCTGATTGATGACCGCCGAACACACCCCGGAAACATGCGGCAAAAAACTGTCGGTGAAAATCGCGATATTCATTTGCAAGACAACCTGTACAATTTTCAGGTTCTGGCAAGTGAAATGAAGAAAATAATGCGGACCTGAATCCGTGAGATATTTGCAAAGAAGGCGTGCAAGATCATGGAGCGAAAGGGTTTGTCGGGAACCGAGGCATACCCTTGCGGTCTGTCGAGCGTTCCCGACAATCCCTTGCAGCCCATGAGATTGTGCGGATTCACAGCAAAGATCTCACGGACTCAGGGCGGGCTTAGTCGCCGTGACGCAAGGCCTGCAAGACGTTGATGGAATGGTTTCCGATGCTTTCCATGTTATTGAGGATGTCAATGTAGAGCATCTCCGCCTTCACGTTTTCTCCGCTGGCCTCAATACGGCTCATGGACTGTTTGCGCAACCGCTTGCGGAAAGAATCGATGAATTTCTCCAACTGGTAGGCGGTTTCCATGTCCGTGGCCACCACGGGCCCCTCCAGGCGGGAGGTATAAAATTCAATGAACTGCAAAATGATGTTGGAGAATTCCCGCACCTCGCCCAGGGTTTCGGAGGGCAAAATCCTTTCCTTGCGGTGTTTTCGTTCCGCCATCATCACCAAGCGGTATCCGCAATCGCAAATTTCCTCCAATTCCGCCACCACTCGCAACAGGGCGGTGATGCGGTTGATGCTGGTCTGGGACAGGCCGCTGGAGGAACAACGCAACAAATACGCGGTGGTCTCAAAGGACAAAATATCGCTTTCCTGCTCCAAACGCTTGGCATCCAACACTTCGGCGGCCAGATTCTCCCCACCGTTTTCAAACAAATCCGTGAATTTCAGCAATAATTGGCGGGTCAAGACGCCCATGCGCTTCACGTCCCGCTCCGCTTCGGCAAGGCTCAACTCCCCCGTGTGCGGCACCAGCGCCGATTCATAGGTCATGTGGGGCGACTTTTGCGGAGCCAACAGGTTCACATCGCCCGCATCTTTCACCAAACGACAGACCAGGGCTTCCAACTTGTGCACAAACCCAATGACCAAACAGATATTAATCAAATTGAAAATCGTGTGAAAAGTGGCCATTAAAATGGGCAACTCGACCCGGGGCTGCAGCAACAACATCGTCTCCGGGTCAATTTGCGGCTTGATAATCCAGAGGGTCAAATTGGACAAGGGCACAAACAGGGCCATGGCCCAGACCACCCCGATCAGGTTGAAAATCAAATGCGCCCGGGCCGCGCGTTTGGCGTTCACGCTGCCACTGATGGCCGCCAAGTTCGCGGTAATGGTGGTGCCGATGTTTTCGCCGAGAATAATGGCGCAGGCGCTTGGATAGTCAATCCACCCTTGAAAGGCCATGGTGATGGTGATCGCCCCCGCCACCGACGACGATTGCACCATGATGGTCAGCAAGGTCCCGAAAATGATGAAAGCGATCATGGAAAGGAACCCATGGCCCGTAAACCCGTCAATGAACTCAAACATTTCGGGATTGCTGCGGACATCCGGCACCGCCTGCTGCAGGTACATCAGGCCGAGAAACAATAAGCTGACCCCGATGAGAAACTCGCCGGTATAACGGATTTTGGGCTTTTTCATGAAAATCAGCGGCAGCGCCACCCCAATCATGGGCAAGGAGATGGCGGCAAGGCTGAATTTGAAGCCGAAAAGCGAAACAATCCAAAAAGTGGTGGTGGTGCCGAGGTTGGCCCCCAGAATCATGCCGATCGCCCCGCCCAAGGTCAAAAGCCCGGCGTTTACAAAACTGACGATCATCACCGTGGACGCGGATGAACTTTGCACCATGCAGGTCACCGTGAATCCGGTGGTCAAACCGGAAAAGCGGTTGTTGGTCATGGCGTGCATAATGGCGCGCAATCGCTCGCCGGACAATTTCTGCAACGATTCGGACATGATTTTCATGCCGAACAAGAACATGCCCAGGCTACCGAGTAGGGTAAGGAATTTGTAGATCATATGTTAGGATTTCGTTAGAAATTCGTGAGGGGATATGATCGAAAAACCCCGCCGGGTCGAGTCCCGAATGAAATTTTTTCAACCCAATTTTTGGCGACCGACCAAGGCGCGGCCCAATGTTTCGGGATCGCTGTAGGCCAGTCCGCTACCCGCGGGGATGCCAAAAGCCAAACGGCTGGTTTTTACCCCAAGGGGGGCAAGGACTTCCACCAACATGGCGGCGGTGGCATCGCTTTCCACATCGGAATCCAGAGCCACCAGCACTTCTTTCACCTCGTCGGTCCGAATCCGCTCCCGCAGACGATCAAGGACGGCCGGGGTGACGGTTTCGCGGGATTGCGGGGAGACTTTTCCCTGCAAACAAAAATAGTGGCCGTGAAAGGCCCGGGCCTGTTCGAGGATTTGAATGTCCGGGGCCCCTTCCACCACACAAAGAAACGTGGGATCGCGGCGGGCATCCGTGCAAATGCGGCAGGGATCTTCGCCCACGGCGGTGAGGTTGCCGCAACGTCCGCAGATCGTCAGTTCCTTGTCGGCCCGGTCGAGGGCCAACTGCAGATCCCGCAGCAAATCCTGATGGCGCAGCACCAACCGATACGCCATGCGCTCGGCGCTACGGCGTCCAATGCCCGGCAGGCGGGCAAGGACGCGGATCAGGTTTTGCAAGGCTTCGGGCATGGATTACATCCCCATGCCGGGAATGTTCATTCCCTTGGTTATCGCGCCCATTTCTTCGCTCATGGTTTCGCGACCCAGATCCAAGGCTCCGGCCACGGCCGTGAAGACCAAGTCCTCCAGCATTTCCACGTCATCGGGATCCACCACCTTGGGGTCGATGCTCACTTTTTTCAACACGCCGTCACAGGTGGCGCGGGCGGTGACCATGCCGCCGCCACTGCTGAATTCCACTTCGCGCTCGGCGAGATCGGCCTGCACTTTTTGCATTTTCGCTTGCATGGCTTGCGCCTGCTTCATCATTTTCATCATGTTTGCCATCGGGTTCTCCTAAGGATGTATGGGTGAGGTTAAGTTTGAATATCGAGAATATCGCCGTGAAAAGCTTCCAACACGGTTCGAACCGCATCATTACGCAACCAGGCGCGGGGATTCAAGCCCGCGCTTTCCGCATCGAACGGCGCGTCGTCGTCCGGCGCTCCATTTGCCGGGCCTTCCACGGGATGATGGGACCAACGGGCGGGTTCTTCCATCACCGTGTAGTCCAAGTGCACGCTTCGACCCAGAACCCGTTGGAAGACGTTCCGGAGGGCCCCGCGTTCGAGTTGACGCACCTGATCGATCTCGCGGGCGAATTCGGGGTCGAAACCAATGACCAAAGTGGTGTCCGTCAAAGACATCGGCCAGGAATCTTTCAAATAACGCTCCAACATGGGCTGAACCAGGCCACAACGATGCATCAACGCGGGCCATTCCGCCCGCAGGCGTTCCAACGGATCGGTAATGCTTTCATCCACCTCCGGCAGCCATTCCGCTGGGGAAGGTTCATCGGGAGGGGACGGTTCGACGGGTTCGGTCTGGGCTGTCGGCGGTTGGGCCTCAGTGGCCAAAACAGGTTCAGGAGCGGGCACGGACGCCGGAACGGATTCAATTTCAGGGACCGAAACGGGGACGGGGTCCGGAGACCGGGCGGACTCAGGCGCTGTCAGCTCTTTTTTTTTTCGTCGGACTCGGAGTCCGGCAAAGCGGGAAGACCCTCTTTCAGGGCCTCGATCTGCTGCAGCACCTCGTCCAGGGTCACATGATATGCATCCCGTGCGGCACGAATCAGGCTGGTCTCCAGCAGCGTCCGTTTCGAGAGGCTGTGCTTGAGACGGGATTCGGCTTCCAAAAGCGTCTCCAACAAATTGGACACCCGGGCGGGATCGGTTTTGGCCGCCTGGGCCTGTACCACCGCCGCCTGGCTATCGGTCAATTCCTTGAGCAAATCGCTTTTGGGGCTGTAGGCATGAATCAAAACATTGCGCATGTGCTCCAGCAAATCCACCAGCACCCGTTCCAAATCCTTGCCGGTTTGATCAAAGGTGGCAATCGCATCCAACAAACCGGGAATGTCATGGGTCAGCACCGCTTCTGCAAGGGCCTCCAAATTGCGCTGGGACACGAGGCCAAACACCGAAAGCACATCCTCCTCGCTCAATTCCTTGCCGCGGAAGGCGATCAATTGATCCAAGGCGGATTGCGCGTCCCGCATGCCGCCCTGGGACCCGCGGGCAATGGCCATGAGCGCGTCTTCGCTGGCGTCCACCCCTTCCGATTCGCAGATGAACCGCAGCCGACCGGCAATGTCGCGGGCCAAAATCCGACGCAAATCGAAGCGCTGACACCGCGACATGATGGTGGCCGGAATTTTCTGCGGCTCGGTGGTGGCGAAGAAAAACTTCACGTGCGGCGGGGGCTCTTCCAAGGTTTTCAGCAAGGCATTGAACGCCCCGATGGAGAGCATGTGCACTTCGTCGATGATATAAATCTTGTAGCGGGAATTGTTGGCCCCGAATTTCGCGTTTTCGCGGATTTCGCGGACCGCTTCCACCCCGTTGTTGCTCGCCCCGTCGATCTCCAGCACGTCCATGGAATTGCCCATGGTGATTTCCTTGCACCGCTCGCAGGTATTGCAGGGTTGGGGCGTCGAACCCGTCTCGCAGTTCAAACACTTCGCGAAAATACGGGCCATGGTGGTTTTGCCCGTGCCCCGCGGCCCCACGAACAAATACGCGTGCGCCACCCGGTCGCGCTCAATGGCGCGCGACAAGGTGTCGGTGATATGCCCCTGCCCCACCACATCGGTGAACACTTGGGGACGATATTTTCGTGCGATAACTTCGTAGGCCATAAATCCATCCAACCAAAAAAAAAAGAAACAGAACGCGAGTTCCGATGACACGGCTCGGACCAGGCGATCTACGGCGCCCGAACAACTGGTCTTAGTGCTGCTGCCTTCCGGCCCTGACACGGTTCGTCCGTGTCCGTCGCATAGGGCCCGGCCGTCAACGCCGCGCCACCGGAATTCGCGCTCTGATTCACATGAAATTTCGTTCTACACCATGCATGAGCAATTGACAAGCGGGAATCCCTCGGATTCAGGTCTAAAACAATTCCGGCGGCGGTTCGGCGCCGAACAGAATGTCATGCAGGGTGTTCTTCACCGTGTCCACGCCCTCGCCCAATTCCGCGATCATCGGAAACGGCTCCAATCCGGTGGCCTCGCGAAAGGCGGCCAAGGCCTCTTCGGCGCCGGGGCCATCCATTTTGTTGGCCGCCACCAAAAACGGACGCTTGGCCAATTCGGGATTGTAGAGACGCAATTCATCCTGCAAGGAATGAAAATCCTCCAAGGGCTCCCGTCCATCCGTCCCCGCCATGTCCAAGACAAACAACAGCAAACGGGTCCGCTCGATGTGCCGCAAAAAATCGTGCCCGAGCCCAATGCCCTCGTGCGCCCCTTCGATCAACCCCGGAATGTCGGCCATCCGCGCCTTGCGGAAATCGGCAAACTCCAAAGTGCCAATGATCGGATTGCAGGTGGTGAAGGGATAGGCGGCGATTTTCGGATGCGCCTGGGTCAATTGGGACAGCAAAGTGGACTTGCCCGCGTTCGGATATCCGACCAGGCCCACGTCCGCGATGAGCTTCAACTCCAGCCAAAGCACTTTTTTCTCCCCTTCGGTGCCGGGCGTAAACTCGCGGGGCGCCTGATGGGATGACGTTTTGAAGTGCACATTGCCCAAACCGCCCTTCCCGCCCTGGGCCACCTTCAATTCCTCGCCATCCGCCAAAATTTCGCCAATGATCGGCCCGTGTTTGTGTTCCAAGCGCACCACCGTTCCCCGCGGCACTTTCACGACCAAATCCTGCCCCCGTTTTCCGTGACACTGGTTGGTGCCCCCTTTTTCGCCATGCTCCGCGCGCTGATGGGGCTGATCGTACAGGTCCATCAACGAATCCGTTTGCACGTCCCCCCGGAAAATCACACTGCCCCCATGCCCGCCATCGCCACCGCTGGGACCGCCAAAGGGCACGAACTTTTCACGACGAAAATACACGCCGCCGTCCCCGCCGTCGCCGGCGTTGACGTATAACTTCACTTGATCGCGAAAAAGAATGGGTTTCATGGTATTGACAAAAAAAACGCGGGCCACAGCGGCCCGCGTGAAGTTGACTGAAGCGCGAACGAATCAGTTGTTGCCGGCTTCGGCGGGCTCGCGCACATTGATGCGGCGACCATCCCGGTCGAAATACACTTCGCCTTCTTTCAAGGCGAACAGGGTGTAATCCCGACCTTGGCCGACGTTGCGCCCCGCGTGCCAGCGGGTGCCGAGTTGACGAATCAAAATATTGCCGGCGATGACTTTTTCGCCGCCGAAACGCTTCACGCCACGCCGTTGGGCGTTACTGTCGCGTCCGTTCTTACTGGTTCCTTGACCTTTTTTATGTGCCATAATGAAATCTCCTGTGAACCGGGCTTAGGCAAGCCCGGTGATTTTGACTTTGGTAAGCTCCTGACGGTGTCCGACCCGGCGCTTGTAACCCTTGCGGCGTTTTTTCTTAAACGCAACCAGCTTGGGTCCACGAAAATGTTCCAACACTTCCGCCTGAACGGCGGCGGTTCCTGCGGCTTCTCCCACGGACAACCCGGCATCGCCGGCCACCGCAAGGACTTTGTCGAAGGTGACGTTTCCGCCCACTTCGGTTTCAAGGCGTTCAATCGTCAGTACATCGCCTTCCGAGACTTTGTACTGCTTTCCGCCGGTTTCAATCACTGCATATGCGCTCATAATGATAATTCCTTCTAAATCGTTGCCGGGCAAAACCACCCGGAATGAGGGGACGCGTTATATGCTGGATTTCCATGAATTGTCAAGCCTGAATCCGTGAGATATTTGCGTTGAAGGTGTGCAAGATCATTCAGCGAAAGGAATTGTCGGAAACCGAGGCATACCCTTGCGGTCTGTTGAGCGTTTCCGACAATTTCTTGCAGCTCATGAGATTGTGCAGATTCAACGTAAAGATCTCACGGATTCAGGTCCAGCTTATGAACAAGGAAAAAACCAATCATAACTCCGCGACCGTGTCGGCGATGATTTCCACCCCCCGGGCGAATTGCGCCGGGTCCATGGCAGTGTGCACGCGAATGCACTCGTGCCGCTCGGGCGGGTGCGTCTCCAGCCCATAGAAAAAATAATGCCCCGGTATCACCAATACGTTGCGGGCCTTGAGCCGCCGATACAATTCGGTGTCCGGAATGGGCAGACCGGGAAACCGCAGCCAGTGAAACATGGACCCTTCCGCCTCGTGCCGCGTCCAGGCCACCCGTTCACCCAAGGCCTCCTCCCACAGCTTGCCCGCGCGCAGAGAGCGGGCTTCGTAAAAGGGACGGATCACGTCCGCGCACAGTCGGTCCATGCGCCCGCCCGCCAACATCGGACCCGCCAGCGCCTGGCCAATGTTGCCATTGGCCAATCCGGCCACCGCATTGATCGAGGTCAGCATGCGAATCACCGGACGGTCGGCGACAATGATGCCCGTCCGGGTGCCGGGCAGCCCCAACTTGGACAAGCTCATGGCCAAAATGATGTGCGGCGCCCACACCGGGGTCACTTCCCGAAACAATATCCCCGGAAACGGCGCCCCGTACGCGTTGTCGATGATCAACGGGATCCCGTGCGCCAGCGCCAAATCCGACAAGGTCTGAATTTCCCCGTCCGTAAGCACGTTTCCGGTGGGGTTGGTGGGACGCGACACGGCGATGGCGGCAATGTCCGGGGTGATCCGAATCCGATCCGGGTCCATCCTGTATTTGAAGCGGTGGGCCCCGGTCACCTCCATGCGCCCATGCACGGCCTGAAAAAAATCCGCCCCGTGCCCTTGGTCCGCATAACCAATGTATTCCGGGGACAAGGGCAGCAGAATTTTCTTTCCCTGACCCGCCAGCAAATTGAACAGATGAAAAAACGCGGTTTGGCTGCCGTTGGTCACGCAAAGATTTTCCGGGGTCACGCCCCAGCCATAACGCGCATTCAGGTA
Organism: Verrucomicrobiota bacterium; assembly: GCA_020831635.1. Taxonomy (GTDB): domain Bacteria; phylum Verrucomicrobiota; class Kiritimatiellia; order SS1-B-03-39; family UBA6053; genus PXAS01. The sequence goes on from JAFIGC010000045.1 coordinate 33,204, forward strand.
GTCCGCCATCGCGGAAAGAAACCGAGGCGAGCCCTGCGCGGTGTCGTATTTGCCCAGGACCGCGTCCAATTGCGCAGGCGTATCCCCCAGCGCCCGCCATTGCTCTCGAAACATCGCCTCCGCCTCCGGGATCGGCGAAGGATTTCCACCGCCCAGCATACACAAATCGGGGTCGCCGGAAGCCAGCGCCTCCCCCAAATCCCGCATCAACTCCAAAATCCCGGAAGGTTGGGCAAAAGCGTCCCCGTAGTTCGACCATTTCCAGGCGAACGGCGCGGCATGTGAATCGTTGGCGGATGCATTCATTTTTTGATCATTCTTGAGGAACGCGAAAATCCCTTCCAACATTTGAATTTGTGCGGACGCCAAACAAAAATCTCACGGATCAAGTTTCACCCTGAATCCGTGAGATTTCCGATTTGAGTCCGTAAAAGGGAAGGGAAATGCCTTATTCCACGCGGATTTCGGCGTCTTCCTCTGTTAATTCCAGAACTTCGTCATCATCCGCAGCGTCGTCCGCGGCATCGTCTCCCTCATCCGGCACGATTTCCGCGTCTTCGTCGGGCGTCACGTCAAAAGCCTCGTCCCCTTCAACGGCTTCATCGGTATCCGCTGCATCCAAGTCGGCATCTTCCTCGGCAAAATCCGTGTCCACGGGATCGAGTTCTTGGAAATCCATTTCCATTTGCTGGGTAGGCAGGCCACTCAGCCCGGTCGCGGGGGCCGGTTCCAAGGTCTGGAGAGGTTGAACCCCGGTTTGCCGGGAATACACGAGGGCCAGGGCCATGGTGTTGACCAGGAAGATGACGGTGAAAATCACCGTCCCCTTGGTGAGCACATTGCCGGCGCGGGCGCCGAAAAGCTGTTCGCCCATGCCGCCGCCCCCAAAGGCCGCGCCCCCGAGCCCGCCGCCGCTTTTGGACGGTTGCACAAGGATAATGAGGATCAGCAAAATGCTGATCACCAACTCAACTGCGATTAAAAATCCGGTCAATACATTCATAAGGTTCTCCTGTCGTTGGCCCGCGCTCTTACGCGTTTGCAGCCGCTTTGACAATCTCAATAAACGAGGGGGCGTCCAACGCGGCGCCGCCGATGAGACCGCCATCGATGTCCGGCTTGGACAACAACTCGGCGGCGTTGGCGGGTTTCATGCTGCCACCGTACTGAATGCGAACGGCGTCGGCGGTGGCCTGGTCACTGATTTTGGCCAGCAAACCGCGAATCAGGGCGTGCACGTCCTGGGCCTGTTCGGGGGTGGCGGTTTTGCCGGTGCCAATCGCCCAAACGGGTTCATAGGCAATGATCACGTTTTTCAATTGTGACGGGGTCAGATCTTTCAAGCCTCCGTTCACCTGGGTGGTGATCACGGATTCAATTTGATCCGCCTCCCGCTCTTCGAGGGTTTCCCCCACGCAAACGATCGGCTTCAATCCCGCCGCCAAGGCCGCATGGGTTTTCTTGTTCACCGAGGCATCGGTTTCCGCGAAATATTGACGGCGTTCGCTGTGTCCCAAAATGACATAGCGACAATAAAGATCCCGCAACATGCCGGCGGACAGTTCGCCGGTGAACGCGCCTTCGGCTTCCCAGTGCATGTTCTGTGCGCCCACGGCGAGTTGGCTTCCGCTGACCACTTGGCTGACCGCGCTGATGGCGGTGGCGGGCGGGCAGAGGACCACGTCCACTTTCGTGTCGTTGCTCAGTTCGCGTTTGATGGACTCGGCCAGCGCTTCGGCTTCCGCGACCGTCTTGTTCATCTTCCAGTTTCCGGCGATAATTTTTTTACGCATGATTTTTCCTATGGATTTTTGGTTTCCGACCGTCGGAAAAACTTTTTTAAAGCTTTCCGACGCTCGGAAACCGGTCAAAAATGGGTTCGCGGGCCCGAAAACCGGGGCCGGGGGGTTTTTTTTTTTGGGGGAGGGGGTGCGCTGCGGGGCGGGGGTTTGG
>JAFIGC010000259.1 GCA_020831635.1 Verrucomicrobiota bacterium
GTTGGAGAGGATGCGGCAGGTGTTGGGGGGCGGGTCGGCTTTGAGCCAGGTGAGTTTGGCGTCTTTTTGGGTGGCGTTCATGGAGCCGTCGACGTGTTCGGCTTCGCAGACGAGGGGGTGTTCGAGTTGGGTCTCGTTGTCGTTGTAGGCTTCGACGACGGCCTGGAACATGGCGGCGATTTCTTTGGAGCTGACGCGGTGGGCCCCGGTTTTGCCGGAGCCGGGTTCGATGACCTGGCAGAAGGCGACGGCGCGGCGCATGGGGTGGGCGGCGTCTTCGACTTCGCCGCGGATGCCGTGTTTGCCGAGGGCCTTCCAGCAGCCGATGATGCGGGCGGCGTCGTCGACTTTGAGCTGGTTGTCGTCGTCGGCGAGGAGTTCCTGGAGGCGGTCGCTGACGTGCTGGCTGTCGATGGTGAGGACGATGACTTTGTAGTCGGTGAGGAGGCCGAGGTGGACGGCTTCGGAGAAGGTGATGACGTGGAGCTGTTCCCCGAAGAGGTCGGGGTTGTCCATGGAGCAGAGGGTGATGTTGTCGCGTTCGGCGGTGGCCTGGGCGAGGGGGTTGTAGATGCGCGGGGTGGCGGTCATGTAGAGGCGCCGGGCGGCGCGGAGGAAGTCGGGGTCGTGGACGCGGACGAAGTTGCTTTCGGCCTGGTCGTCGAAGGTGGCGCCGGTGGTGCGGTGGGCTTCGTCGCAGATGACGAGGTCGAAGGGGGGGGAGGCCGTGGAGGTGCTGGGCTTCGCTGAGGACCTGGATGGAGTGGTAGGTGGAGAAGACCACGCTCATGTGGCGGGGATCGTGGCGCTTTTGCATCTCGGTGGCGAGGCGTTTGGCGTCGGTGGTGGCGGGATAGCGGAGTTCGTGCACGAAGGTGGCGACCACGTCTTCGTCGCGTTTGCGCTTTTTGCCGACTTCGTCGTCGGAGCAGACGGCGAAGGCGTGGAGGGGGGTGGCGCTTTCCTGGGTCCATTCGGTGAGGGACTGGGAGAGGAGGGCGAGGCTGGGGACGAGAAAGACGACGCGTTTGCCGGGTCCGGCGAGTTCCTCGGCGATTTTGAGGGAGGTGAAGGTTTTGCCGGTGCCGCAGGCCATGATGAGTTTGCCGCGGTCGGCGGTTTTGAGGCCGCGGAGGACGGCGTTTTTGGCGGAGGTCTGGTGGGGGCGGAGGGTTTTCTTGTTTTTGAGGACGGGCGGGGCGCCGGGTTGGAAGCGGGACCAGTCGATTTGGCTGTTTTCGAGGTCGTGGAGATCGATTTTGGTGACCGGCGGCTGTTGTCCGGCGAGGGCCTGCTCGGCGTTGTCGGTCCAGGCGGCGGCGGTGGTGACAATGACGCGGTGGGTGAAGGGTTTTTGGCCGGAGGCGGTGAAAAAGCTGTCGATGTCGCTTTTGCGGACGAGGTGGTCCTCGGCGTAGAATTTGCACTGGATGGCGTGGGTTTCAGCGGTGCCGCGGGTGCGGGCGACGAGGTCGATGCCGGTGTCTTTGGCGGTGAAGCCCTGTTCGCGAGCCCAGTCGGCATAGGTCCAGACCTGTTCGTAGAGGTCGGCGTAGGTGGCCTCGTGGCGGAGGTAGGCGAGGATAAGTTCCTCGAAATAGGTGCCTTTTTCGCGCTCGGAGAGGGAGGCGGTGCGGTAGGTGTGGAGAAGCTGTTGCAGGGGCGTCATCGTGGCCCAATGGCTATGCGGGAAAAACGGGTTGTCAATGCCGGAGTAGGGGGCATAAAGTGTGGGAGAAGGTTGGGGGATTGGTTGGGTAGTTGGGTGGTTGAGTGGTTGGGTGGTTACCTGGATTGTTCGAGGGTGATTTCGAGTTCGCGGCGGAGTTCTTCGCGGTCAGGGAGGTAGAGCTGGTATTATGAGGAAGGGTTGCAGATGGTCACAAAGCCGGGTTTCCAAGTCGGTTTCGGAAAGCTCGTGGGGTTCTGGGATTTTCAGAAACTCGAATACATACGGGTCGCGCAGGATGTCGGTTGGCTGATCCAGAACCTGTCCTTTTGTGGCAAGTTGGCGGACTTCTTCTTTGTCTTTCCCGGCAGCCAGTCGAAGAAACAGGGAAGATTTCATTTGTCGTTTCAACTCGCGGACAGACCAGCTTTCACGCACGGCTTGTTGCTCATAAAATCCCCGTTCCAGAGGGTCTTCAATCTTTAGAAGTTCCAGGATAACCGACCATCCCAATTTGTGCGACAGTGTCGCACGATTTGGATAGGTCAGGTAAAACTGCCGGAATCGGGTGAGATTACTGCGGCTGAATCCCTTTCCGTGACGCAGGGAAAGGTCCCGGCTGAGTCGGGTCAGCAGCGCCTTGCCATATTCCGCGCGCACCTGTCCGCCTTGTTCGAATTCGACGATATCCCGGCCGATTTGCCAATAGGTTTCGGTAATATAGGCGTTTACGGCCTGGTTCGCGCGGATTCGCCCGGTGTTGTACATATCCGAAATCCGTCCCAACAAGCCTTGGTAATCCGGATCTGAAGTGGGGTCATGGGTTGGTTCGTTCATGCGGGCACCTTTCCGTTGAATGAGTTGGGATACATGGCTTATCCTCATTTGACACGCGAGTCCTCGTTGAAAGTCATGGCCCAATGGGTATGCGGGAAAAACGGGTTGTCAATGCCGGAGTGCGCTGGGAGGGGAGGTCGCGCGGCAGTCCCTTGCCGCGAATGATCTGGTTTCATATATGAAATATGTTCCATATATGAAACATTGGACGGGGCAGGGGGGAGCAGAAGGAGAGAAGGGGAGAATCAGAGAAGGAGAGGAGAAGAGAGGGAGAGAAGTCTTTCGATTGTTTGAAGAAGGATTGCCGGGAATTCCGACCAAACGAATTCATGTCACTTTTTTTGAACAGGAGGACGCGGAGAGCGCAGAGCCAAGCCACTGCAAGGCTTTGCTTCTTTGAGCTTTCATCTTCTATCAGGGTTGTATATTTTGCTGGGGATGTTTTTGACAGATCCGATCAAGTGGAGTTTCTCATGATGAATTCGCCCGTTTCCAAAAAATCCACCGTGGACGACATCCGCAAACGCTTTGACGCGGATGTGGAGCGCTTTTCCAATCTGGAAACCGGACAAAGCGCCACCCTTGACGCTCCATTGGCGATGGAACTGATCACCCGGGCCGCCGTGGCGGTCAACACTCCCATCCGTCGCGTTTTGGATCTCGGCTGTGGGGCGGGCAACAACACCTTGAAACTGCGGGCCGTATCTGGGCAGGATTTCGATGTGGATTTGCTCGACCTCAGTGGTCCCATGGTGGACCGTGCCGTGGAACGCGTCCGCGCCGTCAATTGCGGACGTGTGAACGGAATCGTGGAAGACTTCCGTACCGCGTCACTGCCGGAGGGCGGATATGATGTCATTCTGGCCGCCGCGGTTTTGCACCATCTTCGCGAGGATCAGGACTGGGAGGATGCTTTCCGAAAAATCCACGGGCTGCTGCGAAAAGGCGGCAGCCTTTGGATCACCGACCTGATCACCCAAGAGGTTCCCGCCGTCCACGGGTTGATGTGGCAACGCTACGGCGACTATCTGGAACAGCTCAATGGCCCTGAATATCGCGAAGAGGTTTTCAGATATATCGAGATCGAAGATTCCCCTCGTCCGCTCACCTATCAACTGGACCTGCTGCGAGAGGTCGGCTTTCGTCAGGTCGATGTCTTGCACAAAAACTCCGTTTTCGCCGCCTTCGGTGCGGTGAAGTAGGCCGGACGGCGGGTTCCATGACTGAAGCAATATAGCAACAGGTATTCCCGCATTGGGGGAAAGGGGACAGGAGCGCCGATCGCCGCATCGGCAGGGGCGAAGGGGGGGAGGAGAGAAGGAGAGAAGGAGAGAGAGGCCTTTCGAGTTTGAAGAATGATTGCCGATAATTCCGACCCATTCATGCCACCGTGAATTTTGAACAGGAGAACGCAGAGAGCGCAGAGCCAAGCCACCGCAATGCTTCGCTTCCTTCGCGAACTTCTGTTCAAAAACGCTGTGGATTTGAACAGAAGCACGCAAAGGGAGCGAAGGCGCGTCACGGATGGACACGGATTTTTTTGGTGGGTTTATCCGCAGGTCGGCGAAGCATCCGCAGGGAATAAACCACGGATGCCATCCAGCAGACCGAAGATGAAGAGTAGGATGTGGATCTTGACCTTCGTGCCACAAGGCCACTTTTCTTCATGTCTCTGAAAAATGAACCACTGATGGACACTGATGAACACTGATCTTGGGTTGAGATTGGGTTCGGCCTTAGGGTTCACGCAAAAATAAATTCACAAATTGTGAGCGTCGAGGCGCGTGGCCTGCAAGGCGCGAAAACTAAGGAATATTAGCAATATTTCGTGTTTTCGCAACGCCGCAGGACGCGATGCATCG
>JAFIGC010000046.1 GCA_020831635.1 Verrucomicrobiota bacterium
CCCCCCCCCCACCCCCCCCCCCCGGCCCCCCCCCCCCCCACCCACCCCCCCCCCCCCCCCCGCGGCCCGCCCCCCCCCCCCCCCAACAACCCCCCCCCCCCCCCGCCCCCCCCTCCCCCACGGAGGGATATTCAAATTTGAAATTAAGAGAAATTTACATTATTCGTCCGCTCTGTGTCTCCGTGCCTCCGTGGTAGGAACAAACCACCCGCTTCGCTGGAAGCTCGGAGACACGGAGATCAATTCAAATAAGAAAGGTGTACCAGACATGAATGAAAACTTGATTGAGAGTGATTTAACCCGGGAGATTATCGGTGCGGCAATTGAGGTGCACCGATACTGGGGGCCGGGACTGATCGAAAGCATTTACGAAAAAAGTCTGGCGGTGGAACTGGAAAGAAGAGACATCCCCTTTCAGAGGCAAATGAAGCTGAACCTGACCTACAAAGGCATTGATTTGCATGAGGATTTTCGGCTCGATCTGATCGTCGGCGACAAGGTGGTTGTTGAACTGAAGGTTGTCCGGGAACTGGCTCCGATTTTTGAGGCTCAACTTTTGTCGTACATGCGCCTCACACAATGCCGTGTCGGTCTTCTCATCAACTTCAATGTTCCGGTATTAAAAGATGGTATCAAACGCCTCGTTCTCTAATCTCTTTACCTCCGTGCCTCTGTGCCTCCGTGGTAAAAAACCACCCGCTTCGCTGGAGGCACGGAGACACGGAGATCCATTCAAAATTAAAATGAAGCAATTCTTTCTTTATCCTTCTTCTCCGTGCCTCCGTGCCTCCGTGGTAAAATCATGATCCGCCGCTACAGCTCCAGAACCGAAGCGCTTGACAAGGAATTCCTTGCCAAGGCCTTGGACGGCGCCTCGAAGTATTACCGCATCGCGGGGTATTTCCGGAGTTCGATTTTTGAGCTGATCGGGGAGGAGATTTCAAAAATTCCCGAGGTGAAGATCGTCTGCAATTCCGAGCTGGATGCGATGGATTTTCAAGTCGCATCGGGACGGGCCATGGCGATCAAGGAGCGGTGGAACCAGGTGGATATTGAATCGGAGGCCCTGATTCTAAAGGAACGCTATGTGCGGCTGGATCAGTTGCTGAAAAGCGGCAACGTTGAGATTCGGGTGGTCCCCCGCGAGCGGCTGTTTTTGCATGGCAAGGCGGGGTCTATTCATTATCCGGACGGGAGCAAAAAGGCGTTTATCGGCTCGGTGAACGAATCGAAAAGCGCCTTTGCACACAATTATGAATTGCTGTGGCAGGATGAGGATGCGGACGCGTCGAAGTGGGTGGAAGATGAGTTTTGGGCGCTTTGGAAAGACGCGGTGCCTCTGCCCGACGCGATACTTGCTGAAATCAGCCGGGTGGCCAATCGGCAGGAAGTCACGGTGGAGGCCCTGGCGCCAAAGGCGATTCCCGCCGCCGCCATGGCGGAAGCCCCGATCTACCGTGGAGGCGAGCAACTGCAACCCTGGCAGCGGTCCTTTGTCACCCTCTTCCTCGAACATCGCGAAATCTACAAGCGGGTGCGTCTGCTGTTGGCGGATGAAGTCGGAGTGGGCAAAACGCTCTCCATGGCTACCAGCGCTTTGGTCAGTGTTCTTTTGGGCGACGGCCCGGTGTTGATTTTCGCGCCCGCAACCCTGACCTTGCAGTGGCAGGTGGAAATGAAAGACAAGCTGGGCATTCCCGCCGCCGTCTGGTCGTCGCAAAAGAAAGCCTGGCTGGGCACCGAGGGGCAGGTGCTTTCGCCCAGAGGGGACTTTGCCCAGATCGGCCGCTGTCCGCACCGCATCGGGATTGTCTCCACGGGCATCATCATGCACCAGCGGGAGGACCATGACTTTGTCCGCGAAGCCGGGGAATTGCTGAAGAACCGCTACGGAATGGTGATTCTGGATGAAGCCCACAAAGCCCGCTCCGCCTGCTTTCCGGGAAAGCGAACCCCCGAACCCAACAACCTGCTCATTTTCATGCGGGAAATCGCGCAACGCACCAAGCATCTGATTCTGGGCACGGCCACGCCGATTCAAACCCGGGTTTCGGAATTGTGGGACTTGCTCGGCATTCTCGGCCACGGGGCGGAGTTTGTTCTCGGCGATTCGCTCTCCCCCTGGCGGGAGATTGACAGCGCCGTGGAACTGCTCACCGGCCGCTATCACCCGGCGGACACCGAGGAGGCCTGGAACTGGATCCGCAATCCATTGCCACCGGCTGAAGACGATCTCCTGTTCAGCAACATCCGGGACGAACTCGGACTTGCAAAGAGCCGCTTCCATTGCTCCCACCTGTATGAAGACCTGAGCTACATGATGCAGGAAATGTGGTTGCCTTCCGCTTTGGATCAGAATTACTTTCGACAAAACAACCCGCTGGTCCGTCATGTGGTGTTGCGCAAACGCAAAGAATTGGAGGAGATGGGGCTGCTGGACCGCGTCGGAGTCCATACCCATCCCATGCCCGAAAAAACGCACCTGTACCAATCGCGTTTTGTGTCTCTCGGGATCAGCACCAACACCCCGTTTGAAGTGGCTTATGCGCAGGCCGAGGAATTCTCCCGTCTGCTTCGGAGTCGCACCAAGTCGGCGGGATTCATGAAATCCCTGCTCCTGCAGCGGATCTGTTCAAGCTTCGCCTCGGGTCTGAGCACCGCCCGCAAGATGCTGTCACGCGCGTTTCCCGATGACGACGATGAGCAGGCGGCCAACCAGGCGGATTACATTCTTGCCGAAATGACGGATGCGGAAATTAACTGCCTGCGGGAGATCGTGACCCAGCTCTCGCGGCCCGAGGCCGTCGATTCGAAGCTGGATACCGTGAAGTGGTTTCTCACAGAGTTTCACAGCGACGGACGCTCCTGGCTGGAGCATGGCTGCATCGTGTTCAGTCAGTATTTCGACACCGCCAACTGGGTGGCCAAGGAATTGGCCCTGGCCTTTCCGAACGAAGTCGTGGCCGTGTATGCCGGGGCCGGCAAGAGCGGACTCTATCGGCATACCGCCTTCAACGCGGTCGAACGTGAGTCCATCAAGAAAGCGGTGAAATCACGCGACATCCGTCTCGTCGTGGCCACCGACGCCGCCTGTGAAGGGCTGAACCTACAGACACTCGGCACCCTGATCAATGTGGATTTACCCTGGAATCCTTCAAGGTTGGAACAACGCCTGGGCCGCATCAAACGGTTTGGTCAGGCCCGGAAAAACGTGGATATGCTCAATCTCGTGTACGCCAACACCCAGGATGAGCGCATCTACAACGTGCTTTCAAGCCGGTTGAAAGACACCTACGATATTTTTGGGTCCCTTCCCGACACCATCGAAGATGATTGGATTCAGGACGAAGAAGCCCTCCAAGAGCGCATGGACGAATACATGCACGAGCGGGAACGGGCCACAAACGCCTTTTCCGTCAAATACAAAGCCACCGTCGATCCCCATCAAAACAAGTGGGAGCTGTGCGAAAAAGTCCTCTCAAGACGCGACATCATCGACAAACTCAGCGAACCTTGGCGTCAAACATAACCATTTGGACATGCGGTGGTGATCACCCGGCGAAACGAAACCGTGTGCTACCTCCTCTCTACGGAGCGAGTGGAAGTGATTCTTGAAACGAAGTTTTTGATAACCGCTAATCGATGCTAATATGAACCTTATCTGTATTTTTATTCGCGTAGGATAAGCGAAGATAAGCGGTTAAAGATGTTTCCGAACGTCGGAAAGAATTTTCGAGGGTCTTCCGAGCGTCGGAAACATTGGCTTTCACCACATTTCGTCCAGCCGGCGGGTGTCTCCGCGGGTGGCCACGGCCAGCAGAAGTCCGTCCCGTTCCATGGCGCGGAGGTTCCAGTCCCCTTCCCGCTGCCAGGTGTGGGTGGGAAGGGTGGCATAATGGCGGGTCTGCTCGTCAAAAACAAACACATGCACCATTAGACCGTTCAGTTCGAAGCAAAGCATGCTGACAACATTGCCGGCATCGTCCTCGTAGAGCTTGCAGCCTTGACTGCGGGCGGCCAGTAAAAGCTCGGGAACTGTATCCGGCGCCGGGGCGCCCCGGTCTTGGAGCCATTGGCGGACTTCCACCATGTTATCGGCTTCGAAATCCAAGGGACGTCGATCGGCGGAAAGCCGGGCGACCAGTTCCGAACCGGGTTCCCAAATCACCGGGTGCGGACGAAGGGCCGAGAATAAAAACAGGCCAATCACCAGCATGGCGGCGATCGGCAGCACCCACAGGCTCCAGCGGCGCATGAAGGCGTGATCGCGCACGCCCATCGAGGCGGTGGAGAGCACCTCCTCTTTGCCATTGGCTGGCGGGGTGATTTCGCCGAGCGCCTGCATCATCCGGCGGTCAAAGTCCCGTTCGGCGTCGAACCAGTCCCGCAATTGGGGGTCGGCGGCGCATTGATCCAAGGCGGGTTCGAACAGCGGATCGGCGCTGTCGGCTCCGTTGGGTCGATACGCGGAAAGAATATTTTGGGCGGTGGCATTATCCATGGCGGGCCTCCCTGGGAAAGGGAATGGTTTGGAGAGGGGTTTGGGAATTGTTGGCTTGGTTGGAAGTTTCGAGTTCCTCCATGCGTTCACGGAGACGGTCTTTGGCCCGGCGAAGGCGGGACATGACCGTGCCGATGGGAATGTTCAAGACTTCGGCGATTTCTTTGTAGGAGAGTTGTTCCAGATAGAAAAGGGTGAGCGGTGCGCGGAAAATGTCGTCCAACTCGCCGAGCATCCGCATCATGACCTTGGCATCGTGGGAAAGTTGGGCGTCCCGTCCGCCGTGTCGCGACGGCTCGGGCACGGAATCCAAAGAGGTCGAGGGATAACGGACGCTTCGACGGTATCCGTCCACAAATTCGCGGTACAACACGCTGAAGAGCCAGGATTTCGTCTTGGTGGCATCCCGCAAGGTGGCGTGTTTGCGGGCCAGTTTGTGAAACGCGTTCTGCGTCAAATCCTGGGCATGATCCACGTTTTGGCACAGGGACAATGCGAAACGGTAAAGCGGGTCATACCACTCGTGGACCGCTTGGTTCAGATGTTGTTGGGTGGCATTCATGTGAGTTGGACGCATTCATGAACACTTTATTCCCGACCCGGAGAAAAATCCACCGGAGAGTTTGTGTGAGAAATTTTGGGTCAGGGAGCATGAAGAACCAGAAGGAGAGAAGGAAAGAGGGAGAGTGGCATCCCGTTGGGATGCAAATCCCGGAATGGGTCCTGATTCCTGAACGACCCCAACGGGGTCCCACTCGTCAGACCGGGGCAACGCCCCGGAAACACCCATACACATATTTGACGACTCCAACGGGGTCATACCCCTTCCTTTCCTCATCCCAACAAACCATCCATTCGTGAATTTTGATTTCCCGAAAAACGATTCGTACGAATCCGCAGGTCGGCGAAGCATCCGCAGGTTCAAAAAAACAAAATGCCGGGAATAAAGTCAAGGTTCCTTTCGTCAAACGATCAATACCAAACTCAACCCGGAGCCCTTGATGACACAAACGCTATCCCCGCCTGAAAATGATGTGCAAAGCTATTACGGCGAGGTGCTGCAAAGCAGCGCCGACCTGAAAACCAACGCCTGTACCTGCGATCTCGATGCCGCCAGTCCCGCGGTCAAGGCCGCGCTTGCGGAGATTCATCCTGAAATCCTCAACCGCTTTTATGGTTGTGGGTCTCCTTTGCCGCCTCTTTTGGAAGGATGCACGGTTCTGGACCTGGGTTGCGGTACCGGACGGGATGTGTTTGTGGCCGCCAAGCTCGCGGGACCCGCGGGACGGGTGATCGGGGTGGATATGACCGAAAATCAAATTGCGGTCGCCCGGAAACATGCGGAATCCCAAGCTAAGCGTTTTGGGTTCCCCTCCCCCACCACCGAGTTTCTTTTGGGCCCCATCGAGGATCTGGCGGCGCTGGACATCGCGGACAACAGTGTGGATGTGGTCATGTCCAATTGCGTCATCAATCTCTCCGCCCGCAAGGATGAGGTGTTCCGGGAAATTTTTCGAGTGTTGAAATCCGGCGGGGAATTGATTTTCTCGGATGTGTTTGCGGACAGAAGAATTCCAATGGAATTGCGCCGGGACCCGGTGCTATTGGGCGAATGCCTTTCCGGAGCGCTTTACTTGGAAGATTTCCGGCGTTTGTTGGCCGAATTGAATTGCCCCGATTATCGGGTGGTTTCCCGTGCGTCTCTGGACATTGGGGACGCGGCCATCGAAGCGAAAATCGGCTTCGTGAACTTTGAATCCCTCACGGTACGGGCCTTCAAGCTCGATTCGCTGGAGGACGCCTGCGAGGATTACGGTCAAATCGCCACCTATTTGGGGACCCTTCCCGATGCGCCCCACGCATTTTCGTTGGACACCCAACACCGCTTCCCCACCGGGAAGCCCATACCCGTGTGCGGAAACACCGCCGCCATGCTGAGTGAAACCCGCTACACGCCGCATTTCCGGGTGCACGGAACCCGTGGCCGCCACTTCGGACTTTTTCCCTGCGTACACCCGCAACCCGCGCCCGCCTGCCCCACCGCCGGAAGTTGCTGTTAACCCCTTACCCCCATTGGCCATGAACGACACCGAAATCCGAATCTCACTGAAGTTTCTCCTGCATCAGGCCGAGGAACTGCTGGACGCGGTGGAGGACCGGGAATACAATCGCGGCGAGCCCCTGGCCATGAACGCGACCCTCGGCGGACATCTCCGTCATGTGTTGGAACATGTTGAACCGATTATGGACACCCCCGAAAACGGCGTGCTGGACTACGATGCCCGTCCCCGCGATCATGAAGTGGAAACCTCCCCCGTTGCGGCCCGACAGCGGGTGGCGCAACTCTGCGAACGTTTGGACGCCCAACCCGACGGCTGGGAGGCGCACGGACTTCGGGTCCGAAACCGTGTCGCCACCGGGGATGGCGGTTCTCCCGTGGTGCGCTCCTCACGGGCCAGGGAACTGATGTACGCCGTGGCCCATACCGTCCACCACTACGCGCTCATCCGGGTGATGTGCGGACTGCGGGGCATTGAGCTGTCCCGAGATTTCGGATATGCCCCCTCCACCCTTCAACACCGTCAAATGGCGGGGCGCGACTGATGTGTACGCTTTCCCGGGCATTGCTTCCCGATGGCGTGGAGATTTTCTTCAACCGGGACGAACAACGCAGTCGCCCGAAGGCCCTGCCACCCACAACGGATGCGAATGGAATCTTGGCGCCGATGGATCCCCAGGGCGGGGGGCCGTGGATTTTTGCAAAACCCAATGGCATTTGCGGGGCGTTGTTGAACGCTTATCATCTAAAGCCTCTGCCCGTACCGTCGGATGGATTTCGAAGCCGGGGACTACTGATGCGTGATCTAGCCGAGGTCATCACGGCGGACAACGTGATGCAGGTCCTGGGGGAAATGTTGACGCGCCACCCCTACCCGCCCTTTTTCTTTGCCCGCATCACGCGGCAAAACATCCGCGCCTGGCATTGGAACGGGGAAAAACTTGCCGACAAGCCCCTTGCCTTTCCCATGTTGACCACCTCCGCCTTCAAGCCGGAAATCATCGTGCCCCTCCGCATTCGGCGTTACTGCGGGTGTACCGCCATCCCGGAAAATCCGGAAGTCCCGGAACTGGAACGATTCCACAATTGGCACGAACCTGAGATGCCCGAAGTCTCCACACTGATGTCACGCGCGGATGCCCGCACCGTCAGTTTCACTCGGGTGTCTATCCGAGAGGGCGAGTCACCCCGCATGGTCTACACGGACAATAGCCCCCAACAAACTGGTTAAACTCGAAACAAGGCCCCGAGTTTTTTGCCAAGCAGAAGGCTGCTGCCGACGATGGTGACGGCGAGGAAAAGCATGGCCCAGACCCCAAGGGCGCTGGCCAGGTATTTTCCGGTCCCGATCAACTGGAAGAGTTCATAGATGGTTTTGGTGATGGGATAGAAATCTTCGCGCTGGGCCAGCATCAGGCTGTCGGACACTTCCAGCATGCTGAAGGCAAAGGCCAACAGGGCGCCGGCGATGAGGTTGGCGGTGATCAAGGGCAGGGTCACCCGGCGCAGACTGACCATGGGCGAAGCTCCCAAATTGGCGGCGGCTTCTTCGAGTCCGGCGCTGGTTTGCTGTAGACCGGCCACGGCGGAACGGACCATGTAGGGCAGACGGCGAATGCCATAAGCCATGACCAGAAACAAGGTGGGGTTGGTTTTGACGTCAAAGAGATTCAACAATGCCGGGGAGTTGCGCACCAGTTCGCTGTTGGAAATTTGGGAGCTGAAAGCCAGATATCCTGAGGCCATCACCAGACCCGGAACCGCCAGGGGCATCATCGCGAGTCCGTCGAGCACACCGCGCACCCGAATGGTGGAACGCACCACGACAAAGGCGATGCCAATGCCGAAGACGAGGTTGAACATGACCGCGAGGGTGGAGAAAAACAGACTGTTGCGAATACTGCTCACGGTCATGTTGTGTCCGAGGGCCTCCACATAATTGCCGGTGGTGTAAACTTCGGGCAAAACGCTGCGATACCAGCCGCCTGGCGCGGAAAAACTGGTCAGGATCACTCCGGCATGGGGCAGCAAGGCCAGGAAAATCACCAGCAGAAACGGCAACAGCGCCAAACCCGCCCGCCAACCGGTGAGCCGGGTTTCGGTGAAGGTGGTCGCGGCCTTGCTCTGCATGGCGTAGGCCTTGCCGCCAAACATGATTTTGCTCAGCAGGTAGAGGCTGACGCTGACCACGAGCATGACAAACACGAGCGCGAAGGGAAAGGGATTGCCCCCGATCTCTTTGAGGGCGTCGTAGACCTGCACCGACGCCACCCGGGTATAGTTCATGATCAGCGGGGTGCCGAGTTCGGTAAAGGACCAGATGAACACGATGGTGCCACCCGCGAACAGGCCGGGGGCCATGAGCGGCAGGGTGATGCGGCGGAATTTGGTGAAACCCGTGGCCCCGAGATTCTCGGCGGCCTCGTCCATGGCGTGGTCAATGTTGGCCAGGGCCGCGGAAACGTTCAGGTACATGATCGGATAGAGGGACAGGGACTGAAGCAAAATCACCCCGACCCAGCGACCGCGCCCCAACCAATCCACGTCCAGCCCCAGCAAGGCGTTAAGGGCGCCGTATTGTCCGAGGATTTGTTGAAACCCGATCGCGCCCACGAACGGCGGCAAAATCATGGGCACCAGCACCAGGGCATTGACCCAGACCTTGCCCCTGAAATGGTAGCGGTTGGACAGCCAGGCCAAGGGCAGGGAAAGACAGGTGGCCAGCAGGGTGGTCCCGACCGCGAGACGCAGACTGTTGCGCAGACCTTCCAGATAGATCGGGTTTTGAAACACCCCGAACAAATAGCGGAACGTAAACTGTCCGTCGGGGGAAATGAAGCCATTGCGCACCACCAATAAAAGCGGAAAAATGAAGCCGACCAGAAACACGGCCATGGTCACGCCAAAGACAATCCAAGCTGATTTTTTACGCACGGGCGGCCTCCTCTGCCAATTCGCGCGCCAGACGGTATTGGGCGCGGAAAAACAACACCCACTCGCGCATGTATTCCATGCGCCGCGCGGAACTGTACCGTTCGCGATCCAAAGCTCCGCTCCAGGTCAGGCCCTCCGGCAAGGCAAACAGGGCCTCCATGGCTTCGGGTACGGCTTCGGGTCCACCGGCGCGGGCAATGGCCGCCCATGCGGCGCTCAATTCGTCCCCGGCGTCCAGACACATGGCCCGAATCAAATTGCGGTGGATGGAAAAATGCCGTCCCGTCCACATGGACACATATTCAAACTGGGAAGCAAGATGGTACGGGTTCACGGTTTCATCGCTGAGATCATCCGAGGTATGCGGCGCATGGGACTCAAAGGCGGCCTGAATGTCGGGCGCGTCCCCTGGATAGAAATCGCGCCGAATGGGCAGGCGACGCAAGGCGAACTTGTCCGGCCCGCCGAGGGTTCCGGGTTTGTAGTTCCACAAACGCTGTCCGGCCTCGCTCACGGAAAATTCAATGAACCGCACCGCCAACTCACGGTTGGGGGCGCCGCGAATGAGGCTGACGGGATCGCAGCTCACGCTTGACCCGCCCACCGGGGTCACATAACGCATCCGTTCCCGCCCCGTCACCGGATCGCGGCTGGTCTCGGCCTGATAGCGTCCGTAAAAATCAATGGCCAAGCCCACGGCCGCGTTCCCGGTGCTCACGTCGATGGGCACCTTGCCGGCGCTGTCGGTGAAATAGCGGGCGTTGGCGCCAATCAGGCGCACCAGGTTGATCCCGCTTCGCCATCCCTCT
This sequence comes from Verrucomicrobiota bacterium, assembly GCA_020831635.1. Classification (GTDB taxonomy): domain Bacteria; phylum Verrucomicrobiota; class Kiritimatiellia; order SS1-B-03-39; family UBA6053; genus PXAS01. The sequence continues at coordinate 10,304 of JAFIGC010000046.1, forward strand.
TCAACCGCATCTCGGTAGGCTTCGGGCCATTCATCCTCCACGGGGCCACCGTCTTGCCAGGTGAAACCAGTGGCCTCCACCGCCGAGTTGATTTCCTGGTGGATGATCATTTCAAAGGCTTTGGCCACGGAACCGCTTTTGGTGGGGTCGGCAACCCCGAGCTGACGATGGAAACGCGGATCGGTCAGATCCCGCCAGGTGGACGGCGGCTCGGAAATGCCCAGGTCTTCGAGTCGGTCGTAGTTGTAAATAATGCCGAAGGTGCTCAGGGCGGTGCCCATAAAACCTTCCGCCCGCCAGGTTTCGCCACTGAGCCGCTCTGGAATCACTTCCGTGCCCGCTTCATTGTGCACCACCGCGTACGGAATACCTTCCGGCCATGGGTTCACGGTCAGCCCCTTGGCAAAGGCGAGGGAATGATCGTATTCCCCGCCTCCGAAGAACAAATCCAGGCCAGTGCCGAAGGCCGTGAAATCGTCGGTTTCCCGCAAGGCGCGGTGAATGGCCATCAACTCCGGTTCCTCGCTGTTGAAGCGGTGATTGGTGAGTTCAAACGTGCCCCCGCGTGGCCAACGATTGCCTTGGGGTCCCGTCCACCAGGCCCGGAACGCGGCTTGGGTTTCGCCCTCCATGTAGCGCCCGATTTCCGAAGTACCCCCAATGGTACGCCAATCGATTTTCACCGGACTTCCGTGATGTTCGATATGCCAGCGGTTGAAGGCGCGGCCAAATTCGTAGCGAATGGCTTCGTTGTGGGGCGAAATCACCACCAACACCGGATCCCCGGGAGACCATTGCTCTTCTTCAGCTTCCTGACGAAACAGAAACGGCAGGGCGATCACCAAGGCGGCAACGAGAAGGACGGAAAGGTTTTTCATGGGGCCGGAACTCCCTTTCCGGCTGCGGGCAATACCACCACGTCCGAGGGGTCCACCCAAACCCGCGCGGCTTCCTCGCCGTCGCGGGCGATAATGCGAGGATTCAAATCAAAGACTTTCAGATTCATGGGTTTGTCGCCGCCCACCCGCACCTGATGCTGGGCGACCTCGCCCAGGTACACGGAATCGTGTACAATGCCGTCCAACTGATTGGGCGCGGAAGCGGCGGGGGTATCCAGCCGCAGCGTTTCCGGACGCAGGGAAATCATCACCGCATCCCCGACCGAAAAACCGGACATTGGGGCCGTGGACACGAATGTCCCCAATTCGGTGTCGATGGTGACCCGCTCCCCTTCCCCGCCCTGGAAAACCCCGGGAATAAAGTTGGTTTCGCCAATAAAACTGGCCACAAACATGGAGACCGGACGCCGGTACACTTCGCGCGGCGCTCCGCACTGTTCCACCACGCCCCCGTTGAGCACCGCCAGGCGGTCGGCCACGGACAGGGCTTCCTTTTGATCGTGGGTCACGTAGATGGCGGTCAGCCCCGCCTCCTTGCAAATGCGGCGGATTTCGGTGCGCATTTCCAAACGGAGTTTGGCATCCAGATTCGAGAGCGGTTCGTCGAGCAACAAACATTGGGGATGAATCACCAGGGCCCGCGCCAGGGCCACGCGTTGTTGTTGTCCGCCGGAGAGCTGATTGGGCTTGTGGGTGGCCCGGTCGCTCATTTTTACCATTTCAAGGGCTTCTTGCACGCGCTTTTGGGTTTCGGCCTTGCCCAGCTTGCGCATTTCCAAACCAAAGGCCACGTTTTGGGCCACGCTCATATGGGGCCAAAGGGCGTAACTTTGGAACACCATCCCCGTGTCACGCTTGTGCGGCGGCAGCTTGGTCACATCCCGGTCCCCGATGAGAATTTGTCCGCCATCGGGTTCATTGAACCCCGCAATGGCGCGCAAAAGCGTGGTTTTGCCACAGCCGGAAGGCCCCAGGAGGAAAAACAGTTCTCCGGGTTCGATGGTGAGGCTAATGTGGTCCACGGCACGAATGTTGCCAAACACCTTCACCAAGTCATTCAATTGTACGGTTACAGCCATGTAGAAACTCCTGATTAAGCCCACAACCTGAACGCTTATCGCAAAAAGGTCAACCCTCTTTCCGTTGTGAAACGAATTTCTCACGAAAATTGACAGAAATGTGATCCTCTTGTTCGGGAGGGTCTCTTCGGCCAAACGGGTGGACAAGGCGCTTCACGGCGATTGGTTCCACGGCCCCGACGGTTCCCCGCCCTGGCATCAATTTCGGGACAACTACGACGAAATGCGGACCACTTTCCTGCACGCGCTCCGCAAAATGCGCCAGGACCTCGGGGTGCCCGCGGATCATACGGTTACCGTGTCCTTGACCGGGGCATACACGACGCGGAGAGATTTACGACACCGTGAAAATGATTGCCCGGAACATGTTTTACCTGCGCCTGCATCAATTCCGGGGCCATTTGTAGAATAATTTGAGGTCTGGGGTAAGGCCAATCATCGCAATGGGGTGAAATGACTCGGGTGATTTTTCAGACAAAAAAAATTGCAAAAACATCTAAAATAGCTAAATTGGATAATTATGAAATACCCCTACTCCAGTTCCCATTCATATCCCAAAGTGCGGGAGATGCCGCCGGTTACGGCCACTGCGCTGAAAAACCATACCGCGGACATCCTCGATCAGGTCAACACGCAAGGCTCCGTCGCCATCACCCGGCACAACAAGCCCCGCGCGGTACTCATCCCCATCGAGCTGTACGAACAATTGATGGGCGAAGAACCTACCTGGCTGGCGGATTTGCGTGAGGAGTGTCAGGACATGCTGGAAGACATGCAGGACCCGAAGCAAAAAGAAGGGGCCGAACGGGCATTTAACGCGACCCCTGAAGAATTGGGCAAGGCGGCAGTCGCTGCGGCTCTTCGTGAATAGATCCGGGTCCAATGACTGCATCCAGTCCCAATAAGCCGACCCTCTATGTTCTTGCCGGTGTCAATGGAGCGGGGAAATCCAGCATTGGCGAGCGGATATTTTCTTCAGAAGAATCAAAAGTTTTTAACCCCGACACCATCGCTTCGAAAATCCGGGCGTTACGCCCGGATATATCGCTGGCTTTGGCCAACGGCCATGCTTGGCAGATCGGAAAATCTTTGCTCGAACAGGCGATGGAGGCGGGCAAGGATTACCGCTTTGAAACCACGCTTGGCGGACGCAGCATCACGCGATTGTTGCAACAAGCGGCGCAGGGCGGACATCGGCTGAACATCTGGTTTTGCGGATTGGAAAGCCCGGCGCTTCATCTTCGCCGGGTGCGGGCACGGGTCAAAAAAGGCGGACACGACATTCCCGAAGACAAAATCCGCGAACGTTGGAACGGCAGCCGGGAAAATCTCATTCGCCTGCTCCCCCACATCCATCACCTGCGGGTGTATGACAACTCCACCGAAGGCGATCCGGCCAAGGGTCACCCGCCCCACCCCGTCTTGGTGCTGGAAATGCAATGCCAAACCATCACTGCCCCCGCCGACCTTTCCCACGCGCCCGACTGGGCACAGCCGATTGTCGCGGCGGCGATCCACCTGCATCGGAGGGGAAATTAGTTCAGGATCACTTCAGCAAATTCATTTATCTTCATCAAAGGATGGAGGGAAGGATCAAAGGGGTGTCCCTCCCATGAGACCCCGTGGAATCGGACCCCGGTAATGTTATGCGCCGGGCCGCGACCCTGGAGGTGGCATTCCCCGTTCGCGCCCTCAATCCCGGTTACCGCGAAATCAACGTTGGCGACTTCGATCTCCTCCAAGCGGGAGAAACGGGTTTGGTTTTCCTGCCCTTCGCGGGAAATGATCCAGAAATCAAAAGGACGATTGCATCGGTGTACGCGGATGTTGCGGAAGGCAAGCCGCCGTCCGGTCGCACCGTCTTTCATGTCCGCCGCAAAGGCGCGGGAAGCCTGCACAATGTCGATGTCCTCGAAAACGATATCCTCCATGAATCCACCCAGGGTTTCGGTGCCGATTTTGCAGGCGGTGGTGGAGCAGCGCATCAGTCCGCCCCGCACATGGATACGGCGCACGTCCCGCAACTCCCCGCGCCAAGTGGAGGTGTTCTTGATGGGCACACAATCGTCCCCGGTGTGGAACACGCAATTCAGAATCTCCACATCCTGACTGGAATCGGGATTGATCCCGTCCGCATTGTTCCAGACCGACTGCGAATCCGCCTTTTGAAAGCGGTCCCAGCCTTTGGGCGGAATTTCGCTGATGAGTTTTACCCGGTCGAAACGAAGTCGTTCCGACAAAATCGCGTGCACCGTCCAAAATTCACTGTCCCGCAGTTCCACGCCCTCGATGCGGATGTTTTTGCAGTTCACCAACCGCATCAGGTTCATCATCAGCCGCCGACCCGGCATGAGGCGGTGCCGCCAAGCGGAGCCATTGGCGCTGATCACCCCTCGTCCCACGATGCCGGCGTTTTCCACACTCTGAAACAACACCAGCCGACGAGTCGCCCCGGGGATCAGCGACCGGGGCAGATTGCGGTTCACGTTTTCCTCCGGCTCCACCGGAAAATCCTCTGCGTTGTCCGAAGCCAGCAAGACCGCACCCGCCTCCAGATGCAGGTTCACTCCGCTTTGCATGAAAAGCGTGCCGATCCGGAACACGCCCGGACCCACCACCAGGGTTCCCCCACCCTCGCGAGACAACTTCGCCATGGCCTCGTTGAGTATCGGGGCTTGATTGTCAGGCGAATCGGACTTCAATGGAATCCGAACCGCATCCGCGGACACCGGCCAAGCGGTCGGGTCGTCCAGAAACACAAAAACCGGAGGCTGATCCGGGTGAAAGAGCATCCAGTCTCCCGGACGGGAGGCGCGGAAACGAAACCCGTCTCCGTCCGGGACAATCTCCGCATCCCGTTCGGGAAACACACGGGTTTCCGGGTGAAATTCTCCCAGGGGAAACTCCAGATCCGCGCGCCAGTCCGTGCGCAGGATCCGTACCGGATTCCGGGGATAGCGGTACACCGGGTCTGGTGAAAAAAGGGTTTCGTCGCGAAGTTTTATAGGTAATGAGATCATGCAAGACAACTACCGTTGGGATTTCCTGAATCAAACATACTTCAAAAAGAAAAAGGTTTACGGTTAGATGATTCCCTTTCCGATCTTAATGACGATCTGGATTCAGGCGTGCTCATGACCCTTTCCCCGGACTGGGAAAAGACTTGGTTACTTTGTTTTGATTTGGCCCGGGCTCATGCCGCTGCGACGGGTTGCCGGACCTTGGACACACTACACTGGTCTTTACAATCCGCGGTTCCAGACGCGGAAGTTGCGAAAGGCCATTTCGGTGCGGGCCATGGTGCGCAGGGCGATGCGTCCGCAATTGAGTACGGGTCCGTTGTTGCAGTGGGGATCGTCGCGCAGATCGAGCACGCAGTCTCCGTCCACCACCGCGCGCAGCCGGTTGCCCTCCTGTAGGAATTGAACCTTGTGCCAGGTGTTGAGCGCGTAGTGTCCGCGCCGGGTGGAAAAGCCCATGGTGCGGTGCCAGGGGTTTTTGATCATGCCGTGGGAGATGCGGTCGTTGCGCACGTCATTGATTTCCCGGAAATATTCCCAATGATAATTGCGCACGTCTTCCCAACAGACCATGCTCATCGATCCGGTGGTGCGTCGCGGATAACAGGCCATGAAATCTTCTCGCTGCATGCCGGAGGCTTGCAGGATCAACAGACTCAGCCCGCCCCGCGCCAAGGGCATGAATTCGTATTCGACGTAGAGGTCTCCGTCGAAAAATTCCTCCGTCCAGAGATAGAGGTGTTCTTCGGCGAAGCGGGCGTGGTCCGGCAACGGGCCGCCGCCGGTGTGAATCTCCAGCACGCCGTTCGTCACTTGTGCGGCGGCGGCGTTGCCTTGGAGATAGAATTTCTCCAGATCCGCGGCATCCCGAAAATCGGCTTGAAAACGAAGTTTCCAGGCCGCGTCGGGTTCGAAGGAAAACGGATTGGGAACCTCCCGGTCATACAAGGCTTTTAGCGCGGCGGTCCGTTCGGGGTTCACATCCGAGGTTGAAAGTTCCTCGGGAGACAAGACCCGGGTCCAGCCGGTGACAGCTGCAAAGGCGAGGGCGGAGTTGCCGAGATAGAGATGTTGTCCGGGAGCATCCACCTGGAACTTCCCGCCAAAATGATGGATCAGGGTGTCGGAAGTCCCCACCAGCACCCCGTTGGCGTAGAGTCGGTAGTCCATGGCCGGGTGATCCCAGGTAACGGTGACCTCGATCCATTCGTTGGCGTGGAAGGCGAAATGGCCGGCCCCGGCGAAGGCGCGGGCGGGGGTGTTGTGGATTTCCCAGGGCTCAAAGCCGGCCGCGAATTTGACCATGAGGTTCGGATGCCAATAACAGTCCCAGGCCAGCGCGAAATGGGCGGGACCGGGGTCGGCTTCCGGCTGGTCGGAAAGCAGCCGATAGCGGCCGGCCCGAGGCAGGTGTTTGTTGTGCTGGGGCAGGCGTTGACAGGTGTCCAAATCCTCCAAGGGCAACAGACGCAGGGTGAGGGTACCCGTCGTTGAAGCCAGGATGTCGCCGGGAAGTTCGACGGCGTTTCCGGGGGCGTTGGCCACCCAGCCGGTGCCATTGGCGCGGGTCAGGAGTCGGCCCCCGGGGGCTTCCACGGCGGTCCAAGTCAGGGTGGGTTTCGTATCAGTCGTCATGTGTGCCTCCAAGAGATGCGGTTCGATAAAACGTGAAGCCGTGCGGAACCTCCGCGGCGGCATTGCCAAAAAGATCGCGCCAACCGGAAAAGCCCGGATCCCGCGGCGGCAGTTCGGGGGGACCGTTGGAGAGAAAAACCTGCGTTGAATCCCCCGCATTGTTGCTGAAGGTGATCAGCCGTCCGTCATTCAGCGTTTCGCAGGCGGTCACGTCCCGTCCGTCGATCATGCGCGCCAGGACCGCGAAGGCGGCGGCGGCGGGATGTGGCGAGCCGTCCGGCGCCAGCAGCACCGTGAAGCTGTTGTCCTCGCCAAGGCCATGGAAGTTGTGCATCGTGTAGAGAAAAATCTTTTCCACCCCTTCCACGCGCTGGGCCAGAATCGAACGCGCCTGCCGCTCGGCTTCGTCCCAGATCGTTTGCAGATTCTCCGGCTCTTCCGGCAGAAGGCGGCGGAAGAATCCGGACGACAAGCCTTCGGGTTGCGCCGATCCCTCGGTGTTCCAAACCGACTGTTTCAAACCGCCCTTTTCCAACAGCGGACCCAGGGCGAAGCGGAAGGTTTCGCGGGACAAGTCAAACTGACGCAACGGATCGGCGGCGGAGCTGTAATCGTGATAACTCAGCAACTGTACCGCCTCCAAGGCCCCGCCCGCTTCGGCTTTGCGGGTCCATTCATCGCCGTCCATCCATCCGGTGATGTTGCGGTTGGTGGTGGTGTTGAGTCCGATAAGGGGCATCCGGCCATCCACGGCTTCGGACGCAAGCCGGCAGAGGGTCGCGTAGGCGGCCACCGGGTCGGCGGGACGAGGATACACCGCCTTGCCCTGCGAATCCCGCACCACTGCGTGGCTGAAAAATTTGTCCAACCAGGGCTCGTTCCAGACCTCGTACACCGGAATATCCGCGCCATACCGCGCCACGGTTTCCCGCACATAGTGTTTCCACCCGTCCAGATCCCGAGGCGCGACGAACATATCGAAATAACTGTGAATGCGCTCCGTTTGACCCGAGGCCCAGCGCGGGGCGGTGGTGAGTTTGCCCAGCACCGAAAACCCCGCTTCCCGATAACGCGCCAACAGTTCGGGACGGAACATCCACGCCCCGCGTTCCGGTTCGACATTGTACCAATAGCAAATTTCCGCCCCCGGACCGTGCAGACGGGCCCAGTTGATCCCCAGCCGTTTGGCCATCCTGAGATGACGGGCCGTGGGCAGCAGGTGCGTGCCAAAGCAGGACTCCGGATTTTCCCGTCCCTGCGGTGTGATCGCTTCGGGAATACGGTGAAGCACCCACTCGGTCACGCCGGAGCAAACCTTTCCGTCCGCATCCTCCACCCAGGCTTCGAGCCGATAGGAACCCAAAGCGGACACACCGCAATCGTCCAGTGTCCAGGGAATTGGATTCGCATCGGGACCGATGACGGGCATTCGTCCGTAAATTTGGTGGTCATAAAGATCTGAAAGCGACCAGACCAGCGCGTCCCCTGCCGAAACCGTCCCGCTGATCCAGCATTTGAGCATCAGCGGCTCACCTTCCGTGAACAACCCATCCGGGACCTGCGGAACCAGAGAAATTCCGGCCCGTCCTCGCTCCCCGTATTCCATTGAAGCGCCCGGCGGGGCCACGCGCAGAGAATCCAGGTGGACGAAGATCGATTCCTTCCAAGAAATTTCGAGGGAATAAGGCGTGAACGCATCCGCCGGCAGAAAGGGAAGGCTGACGAAACGTCCCTCCGCGTCCGCGATAAGTTCCGTCTGCGCCAGTTCCCGCTTGTTGGAACGGACCGCCAAACGCAGGGTCCCCCTGCCCTTCAGCCAAAGTGAGGCGGTGTGACCACCTTCGCCCCAAGCCAGCATCGGCGGCGAACGCAACCATCCTTCCCGCTCCGCAGTCACGGGCAACGTCGGACAGCCGGAGGGCCCGATAACGGCTTCATCCCTGGTCACAAAAACGGTTTCAGGCGAGTGGGAACGCTCCAGGGTCCACCCCTGCGGCAACCCCAACGGAAAACACCCGGCGGGCAGCAGATTTGCGGGAACCGGCAGTTCGGAGCGGCGCATCAGCTCCCCCCGCAATCCCTCGCGATCCAATGGACGCAATGTCAGCGTCGCCACATCCCATACGCCCCTTTCCGGGATATCCAACCTCAGCGAGAGGGTGGGAAGATCCGGGGGAAGCTCAAGCCGCAGTTTCCGCCATTCGGTGGAGGGTTGCAAGGTTTGCGTCAGCCTCGGCTCTTCCGTCGCATCCAGCACCGAAAGCTGTCCCGCCAACATGCTGCGGTCACGGTAACGAAGGGTCACTTCGCCATCCACGGGCAAAGGCAAAACGTGGCGGCCCGGCGCCAGGCGAAAAAAAAGTTCGCCGCTCAAATTGCGCTGGTCCACCCACTCGCCCCGCAATCCTTGCGGGACGGGATCCCCCAACAAATCCAAGGCCTCCCCGAGAAAATCTTCCCGGTGAAGAAAGAATGGAGGTGGCGATGCTACAGATTTCATGGCCATTCAAAGACCTGAACACGCCCATCCTCAAGAACCTCCACGCGTCCGGGACTCACGCCTACCTCCGCCTCGAAGCCGGAATCACAGCTCAGTGTGAACGTGTAATGGCCGGGCTGTTCGCCTTCGCGCATTTCCACCCGTCCGGTGCGGGTCTGGCCCGCAGGATCGGCGGTGAGGAACAGCGCCTGGGCGGCGGGGAGTCCGGGCAACTGACGCTCAATGCGCAAGGTCGGGATGGGAATGGCCCGATTGCCTTCGTTCATATTCGCAAAGCGCCAACCCAGCAGTTCGGGTTCGGTCTGACCCCTGACCACATCGGCGACGGCTTCGCCGCTGCCTGCCCAGGCGAAGTGAAGCCGGGGCGCGTCGGCATTCCCGAGGTGCAGGCCCTCGGGCTCGGGGGGCGTGTGGGGCAGATCCGTGAGTTGAAACAGGGAGGTCGCGGTCTCGGGGCGGGTCGGATTCGGACCCAGCCGGTCCGGCGGCGTGGCCGGGTGGATCTCACGGGGCGAAAACACATCGACCACCAGCCAGCGATCCGGCTTGAACCAGACGATGTGCCGACGATGCTGCACGAATTTGAATCCTTTGTCGGCCAGATGGAAAAACTCCTCCGGATTTTCTCCAAACGCGCCGGAGGTGAAAGCCACGGCATCACGGTCTTCGAAGAGGAAGCCTTCCGCCGGACCCTCGGCATGGTTCAGACGTCCGTCCTGCCACCAACGGCGCGACTGACCCAAGCCGTCGAACAGCACGGTGCTGTGCGCGGTGGGTCCGACGTTGAAGCGGCGCTCCGGGGATTCGCCATACGCGGCGCGGCCGGTATCGATGATCATGGGCTGTCCGTGGGCGTAGAGCAGAAACCCGAGTTTGTCCTCGTGGGCGTGGCCTCCGAAGGGACCCGCCTCGAAGAAGAGCGCGTTGGCGGCGGCGCTCCAGTTTTCGCGCAGGATGCCCCAACCGGCGTAAGGCATGGCCACGGAGGTGTGGGCGGGAGCTTCTCCCCGGGCGCCGAAGCTGGCGACATGGTCGAAATCTGGACGATTGAACCGCCGCGCGGCGGGGCGCAAGATCCAGTCGGCGGACAGCGTGTCGGCATCGTTCACCTGCGGCAACCGTCCTTCCGGCATGCGGGCATTCATCACCCCTTCCGTCATGCGTTCCAGGGCCTGTTCGACCTTCGGATCCGGGGTCAGCCCGGTTCGGTAGGCCAAATCGAGCATGGAAACCAACGCGGAGCGAACGGTCTCCTGATACCAGAAGGTCAGTTCCTGATAGGCTCCATCGGGATACACGTTCCGCGCGAGATCCTCGGAAACGCGCGACCAGGCGGTGTCGGCCCAGACGCGGGCGCGGGGGAATTCCGGGAAAAGCGCCGCCGTGGTGAGCAGTCCCTCGGATTCGATGTACATCCAGTTGTCGGGGCCGGAAAATTCGACCAGGAAATCGGCCTGCCGCACCATGGCCGCCACCATGCGAACCAGTGTCGCATCGTCCAGATCCGGACTTTTCAGCAGACCAGCGAGTACACGCGGCCAGGCGGCGCGGAGTCGCTCACCGGTTTCGATGGTCCGCCAAGCCGGGGCAAAGGGGCGGCGGTGTCCCCGCTCGCGCGGGATAAGAGCCGCTTGGGCGCGGACCAAACTGTCCGGGATCCGGGCCTGCTCAAGCCAGGAAACGAGTTGCGCTTCGAAGGCCGCGACGTAAGCGGGATTGCCGGTTTCCCGGTAGGCTTGGGCCAGATCGACCCAGTGACCATGCCGATTCAACAGCAGCGGCCAATCGGAGAATGTCGTTGGATTCTCCAGCCACTGAATGCTTTCCCCGTAGTTGTGGGTGTGACCCAGCAGGCGAACCTGCCCCAGACGCGCCGCCTCGCCCGCGGGCGTGGTCCCCTCTCCCGCCGGAACCGCGGCGGAGGGTTGCAGGGCGCCGCCCCAGTCTTTGCCTCGTAGAAACTCGGCATAGGCCGCCAAGGCGGCTTCGGGATCCTCTTCGGACACCGCGCGCGCCACCCCGGCCAAATCTTCACGCTCCAAATCCAGGGCACGATAAAAAGCCAGTCCCGGGAATGGATCGGTCAACGATACCCTCACCGGCGGCGCCGGGGAGTAAGGGACCGTCTCGGGTGCCGGGGTGGGGATGGCTTTAGACGGCTTCACTTCATCCGCATCCTTGCGCTGCCCCACGCAAGCCGTGAGTCCCAGCATCATCAAGATCGTCAACCATGTTTTAGTCATTGGTCGACACCATGAAAAAGTCGGTCAGGAGCCGTGCGGCATCCTTTACGCGGGTGGTGCCACTGGTGGTGAAAAAGAACCCCACCTCCGTGACCTGGTCAAAATTCGGCTGCGCGGGTTCGCGGTCCCCGGCGATCCGGGCCGTGCCGTCCACGGTGGCAAGTTTGGTCCAAGCCACGGTGCGCGGATCCTCGATGATCAGGGTCTTTTCGCCCCAATCGCCCTCGGTATCACGGGTATAGGACATGGGGGGACCCACATAGCGTTCCCCTTCCGCCATGACATAAAAATAGACCCAGCCCTCCTGATCCGGGATGTAGCCGGTGTAGGTGCGGAGCACCATGGCTTTTTCACGCGCCAAGGAAATCGGTTGGTTCGTATGGGGCGCTGCAAAGGATTCCATGGTGAAAATGACCGCGCCGTACATCACGTCCACCGTGCCCATGCCCCCTTCGGTGAAGCCCAACATGTCCAAGCCATAGGGGCCGGTATTGTTGTCGATTTCCGCACGATCCACGCTGCCGTGCGCGGAACGGCCATATCCACCGAAAAACCGCGGTCCCCGATATCCTTCCGCGGGCGAAAGCGGGGTTTCGAGGCTCAGACCGCCCGTCTCTTTCATGAAAAGCAGGGGGGTGCGTTCCTCCACCAGATCCGCGCCCCCAAAGGTCAACACGGCCTCCGCAAAGACGGTGCAAGCGGAACTCAGTAAAACAAACAGACAAACAAAGATTTTTTTCATGATCATCAAGAACTCCTTTCGGTTTGTGCAGACCATACACGAGAGATTGATCCCGCGACAACGTGAAAGCGCGGTCAAATGATTGTAACGTACAACGGGAACTTGACCCGAAGGAAGAAATGCATACAGACCCGTTCCATGAAGCGGGTCACCATTAAAGAAATTGCCCGGGAAGCGGGCGTATCGGCCATGACGGTCTCGTATGCGCTGCGCAACAACCCCAAGATCAGCGAGGACACCCGCGAAAAAGTGCGGGCGGTCGCGGAACGGCTGGGATACCGTCCCGATCCGGAGATCAGCAAACTGATGCGGCACCTGCGGGATCCTCGCCGCACCGCCTTTTCACACAGCCTCGCCTTTGTGAACTCCTGGCCGGACAAAGACGAATACCGCAAGGGCTACGTCGGCGGGATCTTCAAGGGCGCTTTGGCGCGCGCCGAGGCACTGGGCTTCAAATTGGAGCCGTTCTGGCTGGGAGACTACCGGGGAAGCGAAGCAAAACTCTCCGCCGTCCTGCATCACCGGGGCATTCCCGGGCTACTGCTCCCCCCCTGGCATCAACCGGACACCGCGCCGGCCTTCGTCTGGGAACACTTCGCGGCCGTCACCACCACCCTTTCCATCCACGAACCCAAACTCAACCGAGTGGCCAACCATTTTCACCATAACATGGAACTGGCGCTCAAAATTCTCGCGCAACGGGGGTACGGGCGCATCGGCTTTGTGGAGACGGCCGACTTTCATCTCCGCGAGGAAAGCATGGCTTCAGGAGCCTACCATAACTACGCCGCCGCTCAGCCCTCCCGACGCCGCCTCCCGCCGCTGGTCTTCTCGCCCGAGGACCCCCAATCCCTCTTCGACTGGTACGACAAGCACAAACCCGACGCCATCATCGGTTCCCTCAAACGGCCCCACGATTTGCTCGCCGAACGCGGCGTGAACTTTCCCGAAGACTGCGGGTTTCTTTGTCTGGACGCCCTGCAGCATCCCCATCTCGCCGCCGTGGATACCCGACCCGAAGATCTGGGCCACGCCGCCATCGACAACCTCGTCGCCCAGATTTTCCGCAACGAATCCGGCCTCCCGCCCCTCCCCAAGTTGACCCTCATCGAAGGGCGCTTCCGCGACGGATTTTCCATCCGCTCCTGAGTCTTTCCGACGGTCGGAAAGGGGTATAATTTTTCTTCCGAGCGTCGGAAGCCCATATTTTTCACTGAAGTGTACGTTACACCTTCGAAGCGGTTTACGAACCCGGTCCTTCCGTTGTATCTTTTCTCCAACAGACGAATTCCCGTCTGCACGATACGGAGAATATAATGAACAGCCCCACAAAATTCTTAACAGTGTTCTTGATGAACAGCGCGGTTTTTGCCGCGACCCTTTCTTACGAGGGATTTGATTATGCCCAAGGTGATCTTGCCGGAAACGGCGGAGGCGTTGGTTTTACCGGAAACTGGTCTGTAACAACAGGAAGTTGGAACGTCGTTGCCGATTCTTTGTCATACGCCACGCTGGAAACCACCGGCAACAAAGTCGTTGCTCAAACAGGCGGAACAAATATTGCCGCGCGATCCACGGGTTCTCAACCCGATTCCGGAGAATTCTGGGCCAGCATCTTGGTGGATAGCTTGTCCTGGAATGGCGGAGGGCTAACCTTTAGTGCCAATACCAGCAACTTGAATCTCAACGCCGGGGATTTCGATAATCGGGCTCGGTTTGGGTTTGGTATCAATGGTTCAAACTATGTGTACACACTGGATGGTCGAACGGGTACACCTGTTTCCGGCTCTGTCGCTGGAGCCCCGGAGGGTACGGTTTTTCTCGTTGCAAAATTTGATGTGACCAATGGATTGTTTAGCATGTGGGCAAACCCTGATCCAGGTGGCAGTTCCCCCACCGGGGGTAACCTCATCGCGGAGAATGTCTCCTTCACCCGCACCGGATCTGACTTTGCCAACGATATCCAGTTTGCAGGACTATTCACCAACTGGAGCGGTGTTGGACTGGACGAAGTCCGTCTCGGCACGGATTTTGCCAGCGTCGTCATCCCCGAGCCCTCGACACTGGTCCTGTTCGGCATTGCCGGGCTGGGCGCGGGTATTTTCGCGCGCCGTCGTCGCTAATTCCAACAAACCACTCCCCGGGACCTCCCGCACGCGAGGCGGGTTCCCGGGGAAAGTTTTTTCATTCATCGAAAACGTTATGTCCACCACACCCATCCTTCGTCTCGGGGGCCTCGGCTTGGGGGAAGGCCGCAGTGTGATTTCCGCAGCCCTTTCCGCGCCGGAGTGGGAGATCGGCATGATCTGCGATCTTGACGAAGGGTTGTGCCGTGAGCGTTGTCGCGAGTTTGGGGAGATGCCCTGGACGAGGAACTATGCGGAAATGCTGGGGCGCGATGACATCGATGTCATCGCCATCTACACCCCCGATCCCCTGCACGCCCCCCACATGCTTCAGGCCTTGGAGGCGGGCAAACATGTGATCTGCACCAAACCGCTGCTCGACGATCTCACCCCCGGGCCGGCTCTGCTCCAGGCGCAACGCGCCTCCGGCAAACGGGTCATGGTGGGACAAAGCACCCGCTTCGTCGAAAGCATGATGCGTCAACGCGCCGATTTCGAGGCGGGCCGCTTCGGCAAGCTCGTGAGCGTGGAAGCCAAATACATCCACGATCACCGAAACTACATGAACGGCAAATGGGGTCCCGAACTGACCAAAACCATGAACTGGGTGTACCTCGGCCTCAGCCATCCCGTGGATTTGGTGCGCTGGTACCTGCCGGAGATCGAAGAAGTCTTCGCCTACGGGCTTCTCTCCCCCTTTGCCGCGAAGGCGGGCTTGCAAAAAGCCGACAGTCTTCACGCCGTTCTCAAATCGGCCGACGGCGTGATTGCCCAAGTGACAGGCATCTACGGGGTGCCCGAACATCATCCCGACCGCGACGCGCTGAAAACCTGCACCCTGCGCGGCACCTGCGGCACCTCCACCTCCGACTATCCACAACTCCGGTACAGCCGAAACCTGGATGGACACCAACCCGAGTGGATCGCCTTTCCCGAATTGAACGATTATTACTACCGCTTTGGCGGATACATGCATCATGCCGGGGAGTTCGAAAATTATCTCCGCCATTTTGCCCAAGCCCTCGCCCGCGGCGAGTCCCCACAACCCGACCTCGAGGACGGTCTGCGCACCGTCGCGGTCATGAAGGCCCTCGAACGTTCCGTTGAATCCGGCACACCGGTCCGGGTCGCGGAAATCCTCCGGGAATACAATGTTTTCTGCACATATCCGACCAATGATTTCACCCTGGATCCGTGAGATATTAGCAAAGAAGGCGTGCAAATATCTCACGGATTCAGGTTAACCCCAACAGAGGAGTCCCCATGAAAGCGCAAAAACAGAACAACACAGGTTTCACCCTCATTGAAATGCTGGTGGTGATCGCGATCATCGCCCTCCTGATCGCCATTATCGTGCCCACGGTCAGCCGCGGCTTGGAAAGCGCGAAGCGCGCGCAGTGTACCTCCAATTTACGCCAAGTCGGCATCGCCATCACCGGGTACGCCATGGACAACAACACCTACCTCCCCACGGTGCGGAGTGAAGGATGGGGTGCGGGTATCCACTGGATCGAGCAAATTTCCCCATATTTGGGGCAAGAAGTGACGGATATTCGAACCGGTGAAACGGTGGCCGGCATCACCCGAGGCTGCCCCTCATGGCGGGACGATCTGGGCCCCACCAAACCCGGATTCGGCATGAACACGCATCCAATGGCCTATTCCACCCGCTTTCCCACCGGAATGGGCTGGGATAATTTTGGTAGAAATGACCCTCACAATCGAAATCGCGTATTCCAACTTACCGATCTGGACAGCCCAAGCCGAACCATCCTGGTGGGCGACAGTGTGGATTGGCATTTGTTTATTCAAAACGGCAACTGGGTGACCGGAAACAATGCGTATGGATATACCTCCGGTCATCCCGACCGTCATGGAAAGGTGGCCAATTACTTGATGGCCGATGGTGGCGTGGTCCCACTCACCCCGGCGGATGCGCTGGCACGCCTGAACAATCCGAATCAGTAACCCCGCTTCGCCCGGATGACCCAGCGGGTGGGACGAATCTCCTCCTCCAGGCTGTAGGGGACTAACGTCTTATTCTGCTCAATCTCATCCAGAAACAGTTCAAAGAGATCCTGATCCGAACCTGAAAAATCCAAGCGCTGCGGTTCACGCCCCTCCAACAGCAAACGGCCGCTTTGTCCGCCGTCCAAAGCCTCCACAAACCCCTTTTCGCCAAAAATAATCAGGGATTCGTACCCCCAAGGTTCCGGGAACTTCCGGGCGGGGCAACAATAATTCGCCACCCCGCTGGCGATGCCGCCGTTTTCGAGGGTCATGAGCAGGGAGACCGCGCGACGGCAATCGCTGTTCGGGATCTCGTTGCCGAGTTGAGTCTCGCGCAGTTGAATGGATGCAATTTTCTCGCCGGCCACATGCTCGACAAAGCGGGTGAGGTACACGCCCGCTTGCAGGGCCAACCCACCGTCGATGCGCTCGTCCTTCGGACGCCATTCCGTCCAGAGATAGGATTTCTGGCCCGTGACCTGAATCACCCGCCCCAATACCCCGGATCGCACAATGTCCCGCAGGGTCGCATAGGGTTGCATCAAAGCCGTGCCGCCCATCTCGTGGAAACGCATGCCCATCAGGCGGGACGCGGCGATGATGCGATCCAGCACCTCTTCATCCATGCAGCAGGGCTTTTCCGCATAGACGTGTTTGCCGGCTTCAAGGCATTTGATCACCAAAGGCCCCTGCTCATCTTTCCGGGGCGCGCAAACCGACACCAATTGCACCTCCGGGTCAGACAACACCGCCTCCAAATCCGGATAAACGCGCACATGCGCACACGACTCCGGGGGTACCTCAAACCCACAAATCCCCCGAATTTCCGCGCGGGGATGATTCGCCAGTTGCCGGGTAATCTGATGACCGGTGGTGCCATAAAGCGCGATTTGGATTTTTGGGTGCGTCATATCGCGTGAGTGTGCAGCATTCAGATCATCCTGTAAAGATCCAATGGCCTCGCCGTTCCTGAATTTACGGCTGATTCATTCATGATGTATTGGGGCTTGGGTTATGAGAAAATTTTGAACAGGTTGTGCGAATTCCTTCGCAGCGGGGGAATATCCCGGCATCATTTCCCTCGACAGGGTAAAAGTTGATTGGCTATAGAAAATTTCATCATGACCTACCAAAAACTGCTGACAATCCCCGAAACGTTCATCAAAACCGAAATTCAAGGCAAAGATGCTTTTCTGGCAAAACAAGTATTGGCCTCGATTCGAACCGCCCAATGGCTGGTGAATGCCACCCTTGTCATTGCGGCAGTGTCCATACTGATTTCAGTGGCCATTTTCATGAAGACGAACCTTCAGGATATGTTTTTCTTTCCATTCTGGATACTCTTGGCAGGCATTGCCAGTTCGTTGATCCCCTTTTTCGTTGCCCGTCTCTATTTACTTCATCTACACAGAGCTTTTTGTGGAAGAGTGTATGAGATTCAGGTGTCGGAGAGGGAAATCATCACTCCGGCCCCGCCGCCCGAAACGAAAATTCCTGATTTCGAGTTTTGTCATCATTGCGGGACGGAAATTATGGATTCCCCAGCCGTCTGCCCGCATTGCGGAAAAAACATCTCGAAATAACCAGGAGACCCTCTGAAACCAAAACCGTCGATATACTGGGTGGGTGACAGCATTTCCATTCAGTTTCACCCCTTTTTAAAACCGCTGCTGGCGGATCATTATGCCTACCGTCGCAAAGGCGGACTCGCCGCCGCCCACGCGAATCTGGATGTGGTCCAGGGCGCGAACGGGGGCGATTCCTCCTGCGTGCTCAACCATCTCCGCGGGATGCTGGACGCGGGTTTGGCGGAAACCGTGATCGCGGTCAATTGCGGACTCCACGACATCAAACGCTCCGCCGACTCCGGCGAAATTCAGGTGTCGCCCGAACAATACCGCGCCAATTTACAGGAGATCGTCCGCCTGGTTCGGAGCGCCGACAAAACTCTGATCTGGATCAACACCACCCCGTTGGACGAGGAACGTCATCTGCGCTGCAATTCCTCCTTTCACCGGCGGGAGGCCGATCTTGCCGATTACAACCGCATCGCCGCAGAGGTGATGCGGGAAGCGGAGGTTCCCCTCCTCGACCTGCATGGATTCACCGCCGCGCTGCCGGGTGAACTCTACAAGGATCACGTGCACTTTTTGCCGGAGATCAGCCGCGCCCAAGCGGGATTTCTTCGACGCGAATTCGACCGTCTCCTCAGACCGGGCCTGCCGCCCCTGCAAACGTTTCTGGGGGACAGCATCACCGACGCTTCCCGTGAACGGAACGATCCCGCCTCGTTGGGCAATGGATATGTTTCACGGCTGGCCCAACAATGCCCCGGCCACCGTTTCCGCAATCTCGGCGTCAGTGGCAACCGCCTCTCGGATTTACGCGCCCGCCTCGACGAAGTCCCCCTTGAAAGCCACTCCCTGACCCTCTACGGCGGCATCAATGATGTCGTGCATCTCTTCAAACGAAATCGTCCGCAAAGCTTGGAAGCATTCGAAGCGGACGCCGGCGACCTGCTGCACTCGGCCCGCCGTC
The DNA here is from genome assembly GCA_020831635.1 of Verrucomicrobiota bacterium. Classification (GTDB taxonomy): domain Bacteria; phylum Verrucomicrobiota; class Kiritimatiellia; order SS1-B-03-39; family UBA6053; genus PXAS01. The sequence continues at coordinate 29,096 of JAFIGC010000046.1, forward strand.
TCGGCATCCCCGTGCGGGTCATGACCCCTTTTCTCTGCGAAGCCAAACCCGTGAAAGCCGCGGAAGACTGGTGGCCGCTCCCGGGAGAACGGCACCGCGCCTGGCGCAAAGCCCTCGAACCCCGCCTCGACATCTTGCGAAGGCTTTGTGAAGCCCACGCCCTTCCCTGCATCCAGCTCGATCCCCTCCTGGGCCCCCTGCCCCACGTCAGTGAGGACGGCGTGCACCCCAATGACGAGGGCCATCGGCTGATTGCGGAAAAGGTCGCCCCCTCATAGTATCCCCGCCTATTCCACCGCGTCACGATACCAGTCGGGCACCTTGACTTCCGGGTTTTCAAACCACTTGGGCACGTCGGGGATCGAGTGGAGCGCGATGTTGCCCCAGGGATTGAAGGCACCGGTGCGAACGATGTATTTCGCTTTGTGCACGAGGTCCGTCATGATCGAGGCGTGCGGCACGTATTCGAACGTGATCCCGGGAAAAATACGGACCAACTCTCGGTTGAGAGGTTCATTGTAGTCGCGGACCTCTTCCCCGACGGTGATTTTTTCGAAGATGCATTCGGCGGCAATCGCTTCGAGGACGGGTTCCAGCGGCGGGAGATCGCGGCAGACGGCGAGGTCGATGCGTCGGGCGTCACAGGGCACGGGAAACCCGGCGTCGCAGACCATGAGCATGTCGCCGTGTCCGAGGGCGGCGATGGCGGCGGACAACTCGCGGTTGAGAATTGTGGATCGTTTCATAAGGCGTGGGGATAGGTGGTGAGGGTTTGTTCCCAGTCCCGCTCGAAGGCTTCCAGGGAGGCATGGGAGACGGGATGGGAGCAAAGGGCGCGAAAAACCTCGTCGAAGACGATTACCCCCGTGGCCCCGGCGCAGAGGGCGGCTTCCGCCTGGGCGACAGTGCGGATGCTGGCGGGCAAAATTCGCGTCGGGGCGTCGTGGGCAAGAAACAGTTTGGACACCCGCTGCAAAAATCCGGCGGCATCCTCTCCGCTCTGGTCGAGGCGCGCATAATAGGGACAAATGGCGGACACCCCGGCGGCGGCACAAAGATACGCCTGGCTTACGGAGCAAACGGTGGTGACGAGGGTCGTGCGGCCTTGTCGCTCCAACGCGGCGGCGGCGGCAATCCCTTCGGTGGTGGAGGGCAGTTTGGGAAGGATGCGGGGGGAAATTCCTTCAAAATGTTCGGCTTCCCGCAAAAACCCGTCCGTATCGGGTCCACGCAGCTGAATATACAGGGGCAGATCGGTTTCCGCGAGAATCTGTCGCGCAATTTCCTCGATGGGCCGTTGGGCCGCGGTGGTCCATTCGGCGACTACGGTGGGATTGGTGACGATGGCGGAGGGGATGCCGGTTTGGGCGGCGGCTATCACTTGGGGGACGGTTCCGGCGATCCAAAGTTTCATGGATGTTCCTTGAGAAAGTTGTGGAGTTGTTCGGCAGTGGGAATGGCCGCGATGGTGCCAAAACATTGGGTGGCATACGCGCCGGCGCGGGTGGCGCGGTGGATCGCGTCATCGAGCGGCAGCCCGTCGGCCAGCCCTGCCGCGAGCACGCCGTTGAAGGTGTCCCCCGCGCCGGTGGGGTCAACCGCATTCACACATGCGGAGGGAATGCGGCGGGCCCCGCGCTCATCCATCCGCAGCGCCCCGTCCTCGCCCAAGGTCATCACCACCCGGGCCACGCCCAGATCACGCAGGCGCGTCGCCAAAACCTCGGGAGGCGAAGGATCGTCGGGGGGCAGACCCAACAGCAAGCGGGCCTCGGTGCCGTTGGGGGTCAGCACGTCGATCAGCGGGAACAGTTCCGTCGGAAGGGGTTGGGCGGGTGCGGGATTGAGGATGTTGAGACAACCGTGCCGACGTCCGAGTCGAAAAGCCTCCACCACGCAAGCCATCGGCACTTCCAGTTGGGCCAGCACAATGCCGGAGCCCGCAATGACGGTTTCCGCGGCTCGCACATCTTCCGGCCCCAACCCGAGATTGGCCCCGGCATACAACGCGATCTGGTTCTCTCCATCCACCACGGTGACAATGCCGCAGCCGGTCTGTTCCCCGGGGAGCACCCGCAACAGTTCCTTGGAAAGACCCTCACGATCCATCAACGCCAGCGCCGTACGCCCGAAAACATCATCGCCAATGGCCGCAAGCAGCCGTACGGATGCGCCATGCCGCGCCGCCGCCACCGCCTGGTTCGTTCCCTTGCCCCCTTCGCTGAAGTTGAAGGAGTCCCCCATCAGGGTTTCGCCCGGCAACAGCCATCGGGGAACACGCACGGTGACGCCCACAACGTAACTGCCCATGATAAAAATAGTTTTCATACCATGGAAGATACCCGAAAACCGTCGCTTTGTCTGTGACCCTGGGAGCGGTTCTTGTATCGAATTATGACAAATCAACTTCGGTTGTCACAATTTATTTTCAACCTTGGCCCTTTGCGCCATCACACCCGAGCGTCTCCATTTGACACATTCCCAACCACGGATCGGAAATATTCGATGGTCCGCTGAAGGCCCGCCTCCAAATCCACGGTGGGTTTCCATCCGAGTTTCTCTTCCGCCAGAGAAATGTCGGGCCGTCGCTGTTTGGGGTCGTCCTGCGGCAGGGGACGGTGGACGATTTTGGCCTTGGACCCCGTGAGCCGGATCACAGCCTCCGCAAGTTCCAGCATGGTGAATTCCCCGGGATTGCCAATGTTGACCGGACCTGGAAAATCGGCGGGACCTTGCATCATGCGGCGAAAGCCTTCGATCAAATCGTCCGCATAACAAAAGCTCCGCGTCTGGGACCCGTCGCCATAAATCGTGAGATCCTCGCCCCGCAGGGCCTGGACAATAAAGTTGGACACCACCCGCCCGTCGTTGGGATGCATCCGGGGCCCGTAGGTGTTGAAAATGCGAACGACCTTGATGTCCACCTGATTTTGCCGGTAATAGTCAAAGAAAAGCGTCTCCGCGCAGCGCTTGCCTTCGTCGTAACAACTGCGGATGCCGACGGGGTTGACCCGTCCCCAGTAGCTCTCCACCTGGGGATGGATTTCGGGGTCTCCATACACTTCGCTGGTGGAGGCCTGCAGGATGCGGGCTTTGGTTCGCTTGGCCAACCCCAACATGTTGATGGCGCCATGGACGCTGGTTTTCGTGGTTTGCACGGGATCGAACTGATAATGCACCGGACTCGCGGGACAGGCCAGATTGTAAATCTCGTCCACCTCGCAAAAATACGGCAAAGTCACGTCGTGACGCACCAGCTCGAAATAGGGGTTGCCGATCAAATGGGCGATGTTCTCCTTTTGCCCGGTGAAAAAATTGTCCATGCAAATGACATCATAACCTTCCGAGAGCAGGCGGTCACAAAGATGACTGCCCAAAAAGCCGGCGCCACCGGTAACCAAAGCGCGATTTTTCATAAATGATATCCTTGTAAATCTTGGTTGAATAAATTTCATGGCTATTGCCCATTGAATGCCTTCAAGTCAATTCTCCTCTTTTCATTTGGCCGGTTTTGTGTTTAGATCAAAATTTCAGAATATTCACTCGAACCCTTGATAGATCATGACAACAGAATCCGAACCCATCTCTTTCGCCTGTCCCGAATGCAACGCCGTGTTGGAAGCCCAGCCTCACGCGGCCGGAAGAATCATCGAATGTCCGGAATGCGGCGCGGGCATGGAAGTGCCCCAACCGGAGGTCTCGCCGGAAACCGGTAACGTCTCCGGGCGGAAAGTCATCAAACGGAGTAAAAGCCAATTGCGCCGCAGCGGAGCCTCCCCTTCCCAAGCGGGCCGCCGAAGCGGGCCTTCTCCGTCCATAACCCCAACGGGCATCCGGAAACCCCAAAAAAGCCCCATGGGCAAAATTGTTGTCATCCTGTTGTTGCTGTTGGGCAGCGCGGGTGGATATTATTATTACACGAACCAACAGAATGGCGAAGGCGGGCGATTTGGAGGCTTGTTGGCCAGAAACACGGGCGGAAGCGGTGGAGGTGGAGGACGCCGCCTGCGGGCCGGTGGCCCCATGGGCCCCCAAACCCAGCCCCCGTCCGCAAATCGCTGGAACGTCAACGAAAGGGCCAATGTCACCGCCTACCAATGGGGCGGCAGCGGCAACGATCGCCCCGCCCACATGGTCGCACGGGCCAACGGCAACATGGTGATCGTCGGCACCTTGGCCAGCCGTGACGCCATTCCGTCCGCCGCCGGACAGCGGCACACGCTTTTCGACGACCAAGGCGACGAACACTTCGGGTTTGTGGCCGAAATTTCCGCCGACGGCCAAAACATCCTTTGGCATTCCACTTTTGGCGGCAATATCATCCGGCCCACCACCGTGGCCCTTTCGCCCGAGGGAGACATCCTCATCGGCGGTCAGATCTTGGAACGCGGACGCGGTCACCGGGACATTGAAGGCGATTTCAGTGGACGTCAGGCCGGGATCGGCAGAATTGCCGCCGATGGATCGCGCGTCCTCTGGATGCGCGAGGGCGGTCCCAACCAAAATCACGTGACCAGCATCGCCACCGATGAACAGGGGCGCATTTATTATACCGCCGGGGGACGCGGCCAGGGCCAAACCGCCTATGTTCTGCGATTGAAGCCCGACGGCACCTCTTCGAATTTCCCCCGGGGAAATGCCGATGGGTCCGAAGTCTGGGGTTTGTATTTCGACGTGCGCCACGAAACCTTCAAAGCCGAAGGCCAAATCGGCGCCTTTTATGCCAAAGGGACGCAAGGCGCCGGATATGATTATGACGGTCCCGACGGTCCCTGGGGTCCGGTCCGCTTTTTCCTGCACGGCATCCGCGAGGGCGGTCAAATCGTCTTTCTCCCCGACGGGGATTTCGTGGTCACCGGCACCCTGCAATACGATTTCCGCGAAGGAAGCAACCGCAGATTTCCCGCCTTCGATCTGATCATGGCTCGCTACACCCAGGAAGGCCGATTGGTCTGGAGCACGAATCTCTATCGGGAGGGCGACAGCATCCACACCCCCGACCAGAAATCGCGCCATCTGGTCTACAACCCCCACAATGGCGACCTCTACGTGCTCGCCGTGCAACACGGCTCCAACATCTACAGGTTCGTCGGGGAACTTCTGGGCGACACCGGGAACCTCATGATCACCTGGATTGGACGCGTGGATGCCGAAAACGGCAACCTTAAGGCGGGCTGGTACTGGCAAAACAACCGCAATGGCCAATACAATGACCGCGGCAGCCCCCGTTCCCCGCCCCATCCCCGCTTGGCCGGGAACAGCCCCGGATCGCTGGCCGTGGACGACCAAGGCCGCATTTACATGGCAGGCAGTGCCGGTGCCCAGGCCTTTACCACCCCCACGGCTTGGAAAGACTGGCCTTCCGCCCAAACCGGCGGCGGCAACCCCGCCCTGGTGATTCTCTCCCCCGAACTCGACCGCATTCACTATGCCACCATGATCCGCGGCGAAAACCACGACAACGGTGGCGGCGAGGCCGTGATTGTGAATGACCACGGCGTCTGGGTCACCGGCAACAACGGCACCCGCGGCTTCCCCGCCGGCAATGCCCCCGATTGGTCAAACGCACAACCCGCGGGCGACCGCGACTTGTTCATGGTCAATTTTCGGTTTGACTCGCGGGCACCTTGAAACAGTCGGGTAAGGATTCTGTTCTTCCGAAACCTTTGTCTTGAACCTGAATCCGTGAGATATTTGCTGTGAATCCGCACAATCTCATGGGCTACAAGGGATTGTCGGGAACACTCG
>JAFIGC010000260.1 GCA_020831635.1 Verrucomicrobiota bacterium
ATGTTTCCCGGGGCGTTGCCCGCGGGCTGACGGGTGAGACCCCGTTGGGGTCAATTGGGAATCATGTCCAAAACCTGAATTCGCGGCGCAAATTGCATCCCAACGGGATGCCACTCCTCAAATTGATTTAAGCGTTCTTTTAGTGCCTTTAAGCGGTTAAATACCCTTCCGTTTCAATATCAGCGTCCATCAGTGGTTCATTTTTATTCATGCTGGAATATGTCAACTGGCTCTTGGCTCTACTGACTGACTTCAGGCGTCTTGACCATGCCCAGGATCTCATCCACCACTTCTTCCAGGGTCAGGTGGGTGGTGTCGATGACTTTCGCGCCGGGGGCGATTTGCAGGGGCGCGGTTTTCCGGGTGCTGTCGAGATGGTCGCGTTTGGTGAGATTGGCGAGCACGGAGGCTTCGGAACTGTCGGACTCGGTGGCGAGCAACTCGGCGTTCCGCCGCCGGGCCCGCTCCGCCGGGTCGGCGTCGAGATAGAATTTCCACCGGGTTTCCGGGAACACCACGCTGCCGATGTCCCGCCCTTCCACCACCAAACTGCCCATGCCGCGCATGCCGCGAATGCGGTCCACCACAAAGGTGCGCACTTCGGGAATGCGGGCCACGTAACTGACGTTGTCGCGAACGGCTTCACCGCGGATTTCTTCGCCCGGGTCTTCACCGTCAATCTGAAAACGTACCACACCGTCCACGGTTTCAAAACTCCATTTGGCTTCGCGCATGATTTCCCGTACCTGATCTTCTTTTTCAGGATCCGCCCCGGCGCGCAGCACTTTCCAAGTCATCCCCCGATACATGGCCCCCGAATCCACGTACAAGGCCCCCAGGGCCCGGGCCACGCCTTTGGCCACGGTGGATTTCCCGGACGCGGAAGGCCCGTCGATCGCCACCACCCGCACGCCGCTGTTTTGGACCGCGGGCTTGCAGGCACAAAGGGCCTGACGACGTTCGGCGCCCCGCGCCAGCCGATCCTGAACGGCGTCAAATTTTTCATCCTCCAAATCGTCCGCCAATTTTTTCACTTGTTTTTGCAGGGCCCGCAGTCCCTTGAGGATCGCGGGGGCATTGCTTTCCACGATGTCCCGCCACACTTCGGGGGACCCGGCGGCAACCCGGGTGGTGTCGCGAAATCCGGGGCCGATGAGATCGCACAGGGTCTCGGCATCCCCCTCGGTGGCGCAGACCAGGGCCGTGGCCGCCAAATGAGGCGTGTGACTGGTGGCGGCCACGAGTTCGTCGTGCTTCTTCGCATCCATTTCCACCACCCGGGCCCCCAATCGGGTCCAAAAGCGGGTGATCCGCCAGGCGGAGGAACGGGTGGCGGGATCGGAGCAGACAATGCAGACGGCATTCCGATACAGATCCGCGCTCGCGGCCTCGTGTCCCGTCTTTTCGCTGCCACACATCGGATGACTCCCGACAAAATGCACCCCGGTGCCCGCAAGCACTTTGCGGACCTCATCCGCGAGCCAGGCTTTCGTACTGCCCACATCCGTGACCACCGTCTCTTTGCCGAGCCCGGGTTTGGCCGCTTCGATCAGGGCCGGAATCGCCCGCACCGGCACACAGGCAATCACCAGATCCGCGCCGCGCACCGCCTCGGCCGGATCGGCGAACACTTCATCGGCAATGCCATGGGACAAGGCCGCGTCGCGGGTTTCCTTGCGCCGCGCGTAGGCGCGAACCGTCACCGACACTCCGGCGGATTTGAGGGCCAGCCCAATGCTCGCCCCCATCAGCCCCACCCCCAAAAGCGTTACCGAACTCACGAACCAACCCCCTCGGCGTCTGCGGGATGCGCGGCCAGCACTTGCTTCAGCACTTCAATGGCACGTCGATTTTCGGTTTTGGTCCCCACGGTAATGCGCAGCCATTCCGGCAATCCATATCCGTCCATGGGCCGGGCGATCACGCCGAGTTCCTGCATGGCCTCGAAATGACGCCGTCCGTCCCCGGTGCGGATCAACAGAAAGTTGGCCGAAGAGGGGACGGTGTCGAGATTGAGTTGGAAGCATTCCCGCTCAAAGAAGCCCAGTCCCTCGCGCACCAGGGCCCGGGTTTGCACCACGTGCTCGTCATCCGCAATCGCCGCCAACGCCGCCGCCAGGGCCATGGCATTGACATTGAAGGGCTGCCGGAATTTGTTCAGCAGACTCAGGACCGTGGGACTGCCGAGCGCATACCCGATGCGGAGGCCGGCGAGCCCGTAGGTTTTGGAAAAGGTGCGCAGAATCAGAACCGGATGTCCGTCCAACACCCACTGAATGCTGTCCGGCTGTTCATCGGGCGGCAGAAGTTCCACGTAGGCTTCGTCCAGCACCACCAGCACATGCGGGGGCACCTGATGGAGGAAATCCTGAAGCTGTTCGTTGTCTACCCGCGTGCCGGTGGGGTTGTTGGGGTTGGCCACATACACGAGGCGGGTGTCTTCATCGATCAGCTTGGCCATCGCCTCGAGGTCATGGGTGAAATTCCGCATCGGCGCCATGCGGGTTTCGGCGCCAAAGGCGTCGCCGACCAATTTGTATATGATGAACGCGGCCTGACTCATCACCAGATTGGTGCCGGGTTCCAGAAACACGTGACCCAGAAACTCAATCAATTCGTTGCTGCCATTGCCAAAAAGCAACATGTTGGGAGCGACCCCCAGTTTTTCCGACAAAGCCTTGCGCAAATAAAACGCGCCCCCGTCGGGATACAGATGCATTTTCGAAGCGGCCGTGTGCATGGCCTCAATCGCCTTGGGGCTGGGTCCCAGGGAATTTTCATTGGAGGCCAGCTTCACCAAAGCGCCCGGGGCGAGGCCGTGGGCGCGGGCCACTTCCTCCAGCGGACGTCCGGGTTCATACACGGCCAGCCCTTCGATGCCGGACCTGGGGATCAGTTGAATTTGCGATGACATGTTTTAACTCCGAAACGCGATGGGATATGAGCCGAGCACCGTGAATTCCACGCAGTGGTCGGCGAGTTCTTCCAGGGCGCCGCGCACCTGCGCATCGTCGGCGTGCCCCTCGATGTCCACGAAAAACGTGTATTCCCAGGCCCGCTGCTTGCTGGGACGGGATTCGATTTTGGTGAGATTCAGCCCGGCGCGGTGCAAGGGTTCGAGCGCTTGGAACAGGGCTCCGGTTTTGTGACGCACCCCGAAAAACACCGAGGTTTTGTCTTTGCCCGACGGCGGACCGTATTCACGGCCCAGCACCAGGAAACGGGTGCTGTTGCCGGCGATGTCCTGAATATTTTCGTTGAGCACCTCCAGTCCGTTGTGCTCGGCGGCCAAGCGCGAGGCGATGGCGGCCGCGTCCGGATCCTGGAGCACATGGTCCGCCGCCCCGGCGGTGCTGCGGGTGGGAATGATCTCCACATCGGGAAAATGCCGCGCCAGCCATCCCCGGCACTGGGCCAGGGCCTGCGGATTGCTGTACACCCTTTTGGGCTTTTCCGCGCCCGGCTGCACAATCAGACAATGATGAATGGGCAAATAAATCTCCGCCACGATTTTCAGCGGCGTATGCGTCAAGCGGTCCTGCGTCGGGGTCACCCCGCCCTCAATGCTGTTTTCAATCGGCACCACCCCGTATTGGGCGTTGCCCTTTTCCACCTCGTCGAACACCTGTTCCATGGTTTCGCAGGCCAGATACCGCAGACTTTGGCCGAATTTCGAGAGCGCCGCCTGATGGGTGTAGGTCGTTTCCGGACCCAAAAAGGCCACCGAAGACTCCAATTCCATGGAAATCGCCGCCGACATGATCTCCCGATAGATGGCCCGCAAATGCGCGTCCGTCATCGGCCCATCGTTCAGGCGCATCACCTTTTCAAAGACCTGCATTTCCCGCGCCGGCACATACACCGGCGCATCCGTCTCCTGCTTCAGGCGACCGATCGCCATGGCGGTGCGGATGCGCTCATTCAGCATGCGGACAATCTCCTTGTCCAGGGCGTCAATTTTTTCACGGCATTGTTCCAACGTCATGCGCGACCTCTTAAACCGGAACCCGTCCCCTTGCAAGCCGATTCAACCCCCGGCAGGGGCAAAGGGGGAAAGGAGCGCCGATCGCCGCATCGGCTGGGGCGGAGGGGGACGGAACGGAGGGAAAGCGAACTTTGAACATCGAACGTCCAACATCGAACGCTGAACGAATGGGGGGACGGGAGCGCCGATCGCCGCATCGGCGGGGCGAAGGGGGACGAGGTTCGATGTTTGCCGTATTCATTACGCCGCCTCCGTGCTTGTCACGGTGGGGCGACGACTCTGTGCCCGAATCATTCCCCACCGGAAGTTTTCCGCCCCACGTGCTGGGGCGGCGGGGGGGG
>JAFIGC010000261.1 GCA_020831635.1 Verrucomicrobiota bacterium
CACCTGCCGCGCAAGGCGGCAGGGGCCTGGAGATGGACAAGCTTACCCGGTCTAGCCTCAGATCTGATTCACCATGCGGGGCAAGCCCGCAGGGGTCTGTGGTTTCAGTGTTTTGACCGCACCTGTACTTTCAACCGACCCTAAAGTTAGTGCCTTCGGGGCAGGCCCAACGGGCCGACATTTCAAAGCGAAGGCCTGGTAGAAAAATACCTGTTGCTATATTGGGCCGGGAAGATGTAAAATCAAGGCGGCAGCTAAAGCGACCGCACTCCGAAGGCTCGCTGCGCTCGCGTCCCCACGGGTCGGACGAGTCCGCCCCCCCCAAAAAAAAACGCCCGCGGAAATCCGCGGGCGTTTTCAGAGGAAAACACAAGACTTAGTCGCGCTTGCGGCGACGAAGCAAGGTCATGCCAGCCGCTCCGCCAAAGGCGATGACCATCAGGGCGATGGTGCCGGGCTCGGGGATGACGATGTATTCGACTTCGGTGAAAAATGATGTGTCTGTTACTTGGAAAGATCCTGAGAAATCAGAACCTGATACATTTGTTGTAAAGTTAAATTCTGTTCTAAACAGAAAATCAAATACGCCAAGACCTTCATATTGATCAAAAAATGCTGAAGAAACTTGTCTAACTTCGTCAGGTCTGGAATCAAAAGATCCAGGAAATTGAATATTGCTGCCAGCAGGAATCGATTCATTTTCAAGATTAATTTGAAGCAATTGCCCTGGAAAATCCCCACTAGCAATCGGGGAAGATCCATCAGAGGTGTTGGCACCTAATGAAAACTCCAAGAAATCACTCCTCAAACCAGCATTATTTGTTGGTGCGAAAGTTAATTCATTTTCCTGATTTGAGTTAGATAAGGTAAGATTGTATGATCCAACCTCAAAAAAGATCCTAACCGTAACTGCTAGCAGATCATAGTTGGCGTAAGTACCACCATCAACTGTGTCAAGTCTATCAAACTGAAAAAGAATTCCTCCTGCTTCGGTTGGATCTCCTGAACCAGATTGGGTAATTGTAAAAGGTCCATTCACAGGCCCGGATACATTAGTGGTCATTGGTGCAAGATTTTGCGCCATCAGGGCATAGCTACTGAATGTACCTATCGCGATGGTGGTCAAGCGTAGAAGCTTGCTGTTGATTCTGTTTTTCGTGTTCATGTTTCTGTCCTCGTGTCCACGATTTTTCGTGGGAAGTGTGTTTTGTGCAGTGTTGTTTAAGATTTGTAATTGGCCATTTTGGACTGTGGTAGGGTTAATACGACTATCCAATATGATTGTAAACCCATTGGACCCAAATCGTCAAGAGGTTTTTCGAAAAAAATTCTCTTTTTTATTTACTTAACCATCAAGGGTTAACGAAAGGATCGTGACAGAAAAATATGGTGAATTTCGGGTTGGCTCCATTTTCTTGGAAATGTCCAAATCTTTAAAAACGTTTGAAAGTCTCAGGTTTTAGGGGCTTACACATTTGACGGTTTGGCGTCCTGCCAAGGGGTTCCAGGGGTTTTTCGTGCGCCATTCGGGGGGGAGATCGAGTTCGGCGGGCACGTTTTCGGGCCAAGTGAGGTCGAGGATCAGGCGTTGATTCTCGATACGCCAGGCGATGGCGGCTTTTCCTTGCGGGGTTTGCAGGGAGGCGGAGGCGTGTTGGAGGCTGCCGCCGGGACGGGGCTTGAAGCGGATGGCGGCGTAGCCGGGTTTGCAGGGTTCGATGCCGGCGACGCTGCCGATCATCCAGTCGCATACTGCCCCGTAGGCGTAGTGGTTGAAGGAATTCATGTGTTTGTCCTGAAACCCGGACTCGGGGGTCCATCCGTCCCAGCGTTCCCAGATGGTGGTGGCCCCGTTTTTGACGGGAAAGAGCCAGGAGGGGAAGGCTTCCTGTTCGAGGAGGGTGTAGGCGAGTTGGGTTTCGCCAATGGCTTCAAGGACATGTAGGATATAAGGGGTGCCGACGAAGCCGGTGCCGATGCGGTCGTTGTTGTCATGGATCAGTTCCACCAGCTGCTTGCCCGTGGCCCGGCGTTGTTCGGGTTCGAGCAGGTCGAAATGCAGGGCCAGCACGCAGGCGGTTTGCGTGGGAGGGATGGGGAAGCCTTCCGAGCGTAGGAAAGCTTTTTGAAAGTGCTTCCGAGTGTCGGAAAACAGGGTTTGCCAGGTTAGGGCGGCTTCGGGCAGTCCGAGATGTTCGTGGGTTCGGGCGAGAATCCAGGCGTTGCGGGCGTAAAAAGCGGTGCCGATGTATTCTTTGGGGGTGCCGCCTTCGGTTTTGCCGCTGCCGTCGAGGGCAAGCCAATCGCCAAATCCGCCCCAGGGGGTGACGTCGGGATGTCCGCGGACTCCGTCTTTGACTTTGTGGGCGGCGAGGTATTGCATGTAGCGGGTCATGCAGTCGAGGTGGTCTTCGAGAAAGGCGGGGTCGCCGTAGGCCCGATACAGTTCCCAGGGGCAGATGAGGGCGGCGTCGGCCCAGGCGGGTCCGGCATCGCCGGTGACGCCGAAGGACTCGGTGTTGGGAATGACGGCGGGGATGGCGCCGTCGGGGTATTGGGCGTCGCGCATGTCGGCGAGCCATTTGCGGAAGAAGTCGGCAACATCCATGTTGAGGGCGGCGGTGCGGACGAAGGCTTGGGCGTCGCCGGTCCATCCGAGGCGTTCGTCTCGTTGGGGGCAGTCGGTGGGGACTTCGAGGAAATTGCCTTTTTGTCCCCAGAGGGTGTTTTGGTAGAGTTGGTTGAGGAGGGGATGGGAGCAGGTGAAGTCGCCGGTGCGGGGGATGTCGGAATGGAGGACGATGCCTTCGAGGTCGAGGACTTTTCCGGCGGGGGCGTCGGGAAGCCAGTAAACTTCCACATGACGGAATCCGTGAAAGGTGAAGGCGGGTTCCCAGGTTTCGGGTTCGCCGCCACGGAGGGTGTAGTGGTCCTCGGCACGGGCTCCGCGGAGATTTTCGAGGTACATGCTGCCGTCGGGGGTGAGCATTTCCGCGTGACGGAGCCGGAGGGTGGCGCCTGCGGGACCCTGGACGCGGATGCGGACGCGTCCGGCGATGTTTTGGCCGAGGTCGTAAAGGGTGGCTCCGGTTTTGGGGCAGGTGCTTTGTGCGACGGGGGCGAGGTGTTCCTGACGGCGTACGGTGGTGCCGATCCAAGGAATGAGTTTCATCCCGGCGGGATGGTGGGTTTCCACGGAGGTCCAGTCCGGCGAAGCGTCAGCTCCGGGCAGGTCCCATCCCTGGGGGGCTTTGCGGGCATCACAGCTTTCCCCCATGAGGAGGTCGTTGGCGAGAATGGGGCCGGGACGGCAGGTCCAGCTTTCGTCGCTGAAGAGGAGGTCTTGGGTACCGTCGACATGGGTCCATTCCAAGGCGATCAGGAGACGCGGGCGGTCCCCGTAAACTTGTCGGTCGCCGTTGGCGACATGGCCACAGTACCAGCCGTCGCCCAAAACCGCGCCGAGAACGTTGGGGCCGGCTTGGAGGAGGTGGGTGACGTCGAGGCTAATCCAGCGGACTTTTTTGCGGTAATCCGTCCAGCCGGGGAGGAAAATGTCCTCGGAAACGGCCTGGCCGTTGAGGGTGGCCTGGACCAGGCCGAGGGCGCTGAGGTGCAGGGTGGCGCGTTGGGGGCGGTCGGGCAGCGAGAAGGCGCGGCGCAGCAGGGGGGCGGGGCAGCTTTCGCGGGGTCCGCCCGACCAAGGGGCTTGGATCCAGGTGGCGCGGTGGATGGGGTGGTTATTTTCGGTTTTCATGAGGGTCTCTTGGATTTTGAGGTGTGTGAAAGAGTGGTTGAAGAGCCTGAACATGGGTGAAAGCGAACGTCGAACATCGAACGTCCAACATCGAACATTGAAATGTAGATCGGCAGTCCCTTGCCGATAACGCTACCGATTCAGGACATTGAACTGTTTCTTGTCACACCCGCGCCCCCGCGCGGGATACCCCGTTGAAGGTAGTTTGGGTTATTCGGGGTCATGGTATGCTTGGAGAGCCCCGCGGGCTTGCCTCGCGGGTGAACGGCATCTGAGGCTAGAAAGGAATCGTAAGGATCAGAAAGAGCCCTGCGCCCTTGTGGCGCGGGTGAACGGCACTCGTGGCTTCTTTGGGTTGCGGGGAAGAAGCTGAGGGTGCCGTTCACCCGTGGGGCGAGCCCACGGGGCTCTTTTACTGAGAGGAGCCGTGGGGCTAGCCATAGGTGCCGTTCACCCCCGAGGCACCCTGGGCGGGCGCTTTTGCGGGGAGTTTTTTTGGGGGTTGGCGGGGGGGTGGGAGTAGGTGTCGGTGAGACCGTC
>JAFIGC010000047.1 GCA_020831635.1 Verrucomicrobiota bacterium
GGCGCTAGCTTGCTCTAGCAAGTCATCTCAGTGGCGCGGGGGGGACCGGGGGGGGCGGCATCAACAGCCGCCTGTTCCGCGCCGTTCGGCGGGCCGACCCCGAGGCCGGACCCCGGGATTGGACGGCGGTGAAATTTGAAGCCGGCGCCCGCGGCGGCGAAGCGCCCGCCCATGGACAAGGCAATCTGGAGTGGTTTCAATGGGAGGGACGCCTGGGCCTGGAGTGGCAACACCGCTATTTGGGCGCGGATCGCGGACCCATCTACACCACCGGACGCACCTTGGAGGGCGGCTTGTTGTGGACCGACCTTCAAGCCGACCGGGTGGGCTTCAAAGGGTCCGCCCGACAAAATTTCGGCATTTATCTTCGCGCAAGCTTCGATGTGGGGCCATCCCAATTTTTCGGATTGGAAGCGGACTGGATGGGCTCCTCCGACCGGCGTTATGCCGTGGTGGGCGGCTTCCGCTTTTAATCTGATTCCATGGTCTTGGGGCCTTCAGGGCAAGGACCTCTCGGATTCGGGTTCAATTAAAAATACAATTATCGCTTAACAGAATCCACTCCGGGTGGTATTCTCATGATGATTCCCTTGCCTTTCACCATTCGGGAGAAACATTATGAGCAAAAATCCTATTGATCCGGTTCTCGATCTTCACGATCATGAGATCTCCAAACAAAGCGCCAAATCCAAGCGCAACGCCACCTTGGTGAGTGTCGCCGTTCACGTGGTTCTCGTCCTGTTGGCCACATTGATCGTCGCCATGACGATTCCGGAAAAAGAGGATGTTGCTTTTGAATCTCCCCCGCCTCCGCGCCCCCGCCTCGAACCGCGGAAATTGGAAATGCAAGTGCGGGTCAACCAATTGACCCGTCGCTCCGCCCGCCCACAGGTTCAGCCCCGCATGATGGTGGACGCGCCCTCCGATTTGGCCTTGCCGGAAGTGAAGCAAAATCCGGATGTGATCAAAAACCAAATCGTGCGGAATTTCAATACCATGGGCATGACCGGTGTCGGTCAGGGGCTCGGAGGGGGGTATGGGACGGGCATGGGCGGCGGCACCGGCGGCATGGGCTTGCCCGCGAGTATGGCCGACCGTTGCAGTGCCACCAATCGCAGTGCCCGCATGAGGGCCACCGGCGGGCGCGCGTCTTCCGAACGGGCCGTGACCAATGCCCTGGCTTGGCTGCAAACCCAACAAAATCCGGATGGAAGCTGGGGGCAACAGCACAAACCCGCCATGACGGGCCTGGCCGTGCTCGCCTATTTGGGGCATTGCGAAACCCCCGACAGCCCCATGTACGGTGAAACCGTCAAGCGCGGCCTTGATTTTCTGGCCGAAGTGGCCTGTAGCAGTGGAAACAATGGCCTGCCCGCGGGCACCTCCGGTCACGCCCGCTCTTATTCGCACGGGATCGTCACCTATGCGCTCGGTGAGGCCTACATTATGACCGGGATGCCAGAGTATCGCGATCCGTTTCGTTGTGGCGTGGAAGTGATCATTCGCGCCCAGCAAAACGACGGGGGGTGGGTCTATGCCATGAACGGAGGCAACGAAGGGGGCGACACCTCCGTTTCCGGTTGGCAGGTGCAAGCCATGAAATCCGCGTATCTCGCGGGTTTGGACGATATCGAAGGCTTGGATGCGGCCTTGGACAAATCCATGGACTTCATGAAGCTGGTGCACCAAAATGATGGCGGGTTCGCGTATCGTCCGGGTCGGAACTCCCACACCGACAGCCTCACGGGGATCGGGGTGTTTACGTTGGCCATGTGGAAAGAAGGCAATTCCCCCGAAGCCCGTGCCGGGGTCAATTATATTATGAATCGTGTCGGCGACGAGCGTAGGCGCGGTGATGCCCGACGTTTGAGCTATGACAGTATGCACACCTATGGCATGTACTATGATGTGCAGGCCATGTTTGCCGTCGGGGGACGGGAATGGCGTCGCTTCAACGACTATTTCCAGTCTTCTTTGGTCGAGGCGCAAAATGCCGACGGCAGTTGGCCCCCCAATGGCGGGAATTTGGCCCGGGGTGGGGACGATGGCCCGGACGGGCAAATCTATCGCACTGCCCTTCATACCTTGATGTTGGAAGTCTATTATCGGTATCTTCCCGTCACCGATATGTAAGTAAACTTGCGATTTGATCTTTCCCATGGAGCTGATACAGATGCAATATGCTTTACCCATTGCTGGCCTTGGTCTGTGGACTGGTCATTTTAATTTGGAGTTCCGACCGATTTGTGGCCGGTGCGAGTGCCTTGGCCCGAATCAGTGGCGTGCCTCCCCTTGTGATTGGGATCATTGTCATTGGGTTCGGCACCTCCGCCCCGGAATTGGTGGTGTCCGCGACCTCCTCATGGCAGGGAAATCCCGGATTGGCCCTGGGAAACGCGTACGGCTCCAATATTTCCAACTTCGGCCTCATCCTTGGCTTGGCGGCATTGATCAAACCCATCCGGGTGCAATCGGGCATCCTCCGCCGCGAATTGCCTTTGTTGACCTTGGTGACCTTGATCTCCGTGGCCATGCTGGCCAACCTCGACATCAGCCGTGTCAACGGCGTGATCCTGCTGCTTTTGTTCGTCGGCGTGATGTTTTGGATTGTCCGGCAGGGCCTTCAACAGCCCGACGATGAAATTTTGCGGGGCGTCTTGGACGAAACCCCGCCGGCGGAAAATTCCATCACCTGGTCGGTTTTGATCTTGCTGCTCGGATTGGTTTTTCTCGTGGGCAGTTCCCGCCTTGTGGTTTGGGGCGCGGTGGGACTCGCCAAATTGTTTGGGGTCGGCGATTTGCTGATTGGACTCACCGTGGTGGCCATCGGCACCTCGTTGCCGGAATTGGCCTCCACGCTGGTGGCCAGCCGCAAAGGAGAGGATGATTTGGCCCTGGGGAATCTCGTGGGCTCCAATCTCTTCAACACCTTGGGCGTGGTGGGGATCGCCGGGGTGATCCATCCGCTGGGCATTCAGACCGAGATGATCACCCGCGACCTGCTTGTCATGACCCTCTTGACCGTATCCCTCTTTGCCATTGGGTATGGGCGGCATGGGCATGGTCGGGTCAACCGATTTGAGGGGGCGCTGCTGCTCTGCAGCTATTTCGGGTACCTTGCCTGGCTGGTTTTGCCGAAAATCTGAGGTTACACGCAGGTGATTTCCGCGAATTGCAGAAAGCGTCCGAAAGATTGCACCTCGATTTGATGTTCCTTGCGCCACCTGCGGATCACGTGACGATCAATGCTGCGGTTGCTGTCGTCCATCATCACCCGGCATTGCGTGTGCAAGCGGTCCCGCATGATGGGAAACAACCCGTAACGTCCACTGTCGGTCAAATGCCGGGCGGGTCCGTCGCAGATCACCAACTGAAAATTGTCTCCGAGATCCGCCTTGGGCAGTTCGTACCAGTCGAAGCCGCCGTAGGATTGAATGGGGGTGTGGTGTACGGTGATGTTTCTCAAGCGGTAGCGATCTACCAAAGCCGTCAATTTCCGTTGGCATTCAATGTCGTGTTCGAAGGTATGGACCCGATGTCCGAGCCGACCGGCGGTCACGGCCAACAGCAGGGAAGACAATCCGCTGCCACATTCCAAGACATCGCCCTGAACGGAGGTGGCCTTTTGCGCCATGTGGCGAAGATAGGCCCGGCTGTTTTGGCGGAATCCGAGGCAAGCGCCGACCCATTGCAAATCGCTGATCATATAGGTGGGAGGCGTGCAACTTGGATCGACAACGCGAAGGGCCGCGATGGCTTCATCCAAGGTATTCAAAGGGTTCGGGCATCCCAGGCGGATGCGGGCGGGCAGTTGCTTGAGGATTTTTCGTCCCCGGTGGGCCGGGAGACTCATCCTTGATACTCCCTTTGTTTGTTCTCGAACGCGGTTTCCTTCTTCATGGCTTCATCATAGCCTAATTTGGGTGCAAAGGTTAAGAAAAGAATTCATTAGATTTCAATTATCTGTTGATTTGAGAATTGTATTGCAAGCCGAATCCGCTTTTTCTTGCGAACCGCATACAGGCGGGTATGGATGCATCATGGCCAACGAATCCACTCCCATGATGAAGCAATACCGGCAAATACGCAACAGTCTTCCGCCGGAAGTGATCCTTTTTTTTCGGTTGGGTGATTTTTATGAGATGTTTTTTGAAGATGCGGTGACCGCTTCAAGCATCCTGGAAATCACCCTGACCAAGCGACAGAAGGTGCCTATGTGCGGGGTCCCGTTCCATAGCGCCGACGGGTACATGGCCAAATTGATCCGCGCGGGCAAAAAGGTGGCCATTTGCGATCAGGTGGAAAATCCCGCCGAGGTCAAGGGCATCGTCCGCCGCGAAGTGGTCCGAATCGTCACCCCCGGCACCGTTATCGAGGACAATGTCCTCGAATCCTCCCGGGCCAATTATCTGGCCGGCCTCCATTTGAGCCGGAAAAGATGGGGCATGGCGTTGCTGGACATCTCCACCGGCGATTTCCGGGTGGAAGAATCCGACCGGTTGCAAACCCTGCTCGACAGCCTCACCGCCGCCGGACCCGCGGAATTGTTGGTCGCCGAAGAGGAAATTCCCCACTGGCCCCAGGAAATCCGCCAAATCGCCCCGGTGTTGACCCCCTACGAAGATTGGACCTTTGAAGGGGACGCGGCCGCGGATTTGCTGACGCGGCATTTCCAAGTGCAATCCCTGGAAGGCTTTGGATGTCAGCATCTCGGGCCCGCCTTGGGCGCCGCCGGCGCGGTTTTGCATTACGTGACCCACAAGCTCCACAACCGGATCGAACACATCCGCCGCATTCAAGTGCGCAATCCGGATGATTTCATGATGCTCGACGAGGCCACTTCCTCCAATCTGGAACTGGTCGATCCCCGGGACAGCCGACCCGCCCATCGTAGCCCAACGCTACTAAAGGTCATCGATAGCACCCGCACCGCTTTGGGGGCCCGCCTTTTGCGCGCCTGGATGCAGCGTCCGCTCACCCGGCTGGATCAAATTCGCGATCGACACGACGCCGTGTCCGCCTTGCTCGACCAGCGCGCCGCATTCCGGAGCCTTCGCGAGCAACTTGGCGAAGTCAAAGATTTGGAGCGTTTGTTGACCCGCCTGCACAGTGGCGGGGGAAATCCCCGCGAGGTGCAGACCTTGTCCCAATCCCTGCGGGCCCTGCCGACCATCAAAGAAACCCTCCTTGCCGTCGGCCACGCTCCCCGCCTGAAGGCCTTGGGCGAAACCCTTTGCCCGCTGCCGGAATTGACCGAGGCCATCGATACCGCCTTGGTAGACGAGCCGCCGGTAAACCTCAAAGACGGCGGGGTGATTCGCAACGGGGTCCACCCCGAACTGGACGAATTGCGAAATGCCTCCACCGAAGGCCGACAGTGGCTGGCGAAATTTCAGGCAGACGAACAAAGCCGCACCGGCATCAAGAGCTTGAAAGTTCGGCACAACAAGGTTTTCGGGTATTACATCGAAGTCAGCAAAGCCAACATGGATCTGGTGCCCGAAGACTATCAGCGCAAGCAAACCCTCGCCAACGCCGAGCGCTTCATCACTCCCGCGCTCAAGGAAGTGGAAAACAAAATTCTTGGGGCCCACGAGCGGGCCGTGAACCTCGAACAAGAGCTTTTCGCCGAATTGCGGGAAAAAGTCCTCGCCCACACCAACGAAATTCAGCAGAGTGCGGGAGCCCTGGCGGAGCTGGATGTCCTCGCCTGTTTTGCCGACCGGGCCATGACCCTCCGTTATGTGCGTCCGGAAATGCGGGAAGGGGATGCCCTCGATATTCGCGATGGACGGCACCCGGTCATCGAAACCCTGGAGGATTCCGAGCGTTTCGTGCCCAACGACACCTCCTTGGATACCCGCGAACAGCAACTCCATATTCTCACCGGACCCAACATGGCCGGGAAATCCACCTATATCCGCCAAGTGGCCCTCATCGTGATCCTCGCCCAAATCGGTTCCTACGTGCCCGCTTCCGAGGCGAAGCTATGCGTGGTGGACCGGGTGTTCACCCGGGTGGGCGCCAGCGACGACCTCGCCCGCGGACGCAGTACCTTCATGGTGGAGATGCAGGAAACCGCCAACATTCTCAATAACGTCACCCCCCGCAGCCTGGTGATTTTGGACGAGATTGGACGCGGCACCTCCACCTACGACGGCATCAGCATCGCCTGGGCCGTGGCCGAGCATCTGCATCAGCTCCCGGCGTGCAAAGCCAAAACCCTGTTTGCCACCCACTATCACGAACTCACCCAGCTGCCCGAAACCTTGTCCGGCGCCAAAAATTATTCCGTGGCCGTGCGGGAACGCGGCGAGCAAATCGTCTTTCTCCGCAAAATCGTGGAAGGGGCGGCTGACCGTAGTTATGGCATCCAAGTGGCCAGATTGGCCGGGTTGCCGGACGGCGTGGTCTCCCGGGCCCGGGAAATCCTTTACGGCCTTGAGGCCGGCAGCCACAGCTCCGGTCAGCCCCAACTCGTCCGCCCCAAACCCCGAAAGCCCAAGGAAAACAAAGACCAGTTGCGGCTTTTTGACGAGGTATGAGCCTCAATCTCAACGGCATGCTCGCTTGTGTTCCCTCCGAATTGGATCCTGAGAAAGTAGTGATCTTGTTATCATTTTGAGACCCCCGCATGAAAGACTGGATTTTCCCTGTCCACCATTATTTTGCGGAAATTTAACGTATCTCGACCAGGTTTTCTCCAGATTCGAAATGTGCGAATGTGGCAGGCAAATGTTTTTTCAAAAGAAATTCAAGGTGTTTTGATGAAGTGTTTCCACATCTTAACCAAATGACTTTTGGCGGTGGGCCTTCCATGCTCAGCAGTTTGGCAAAGTCAGCGTCTTTGGTCATTAGGATTGCTCGCACGGTTTTTGCGGCATTAAAGATCGTTCGGTCATCCGCGTTAAGCAGACCAAGTTCACGGACATGCTGGCATCGAACACGAAAATTGGCTTCCAGCCATTTGGCGAGTTTCGGAGAAATGTGTGCATCCAGCCAGATCATGCCACCAGAACCGGGTGATCGAGGCCTCTTGCCGCATATTCGATCGCGGCAACGATATCCTCGCGCTCAAGATCGGGAAGCTCATCAAGAATTTCAGAGAAAGTCAGTCCAGAGGCAAGAAGATCAAGAACATCGGTCACCCGGATTCGCATCCCCCGCAAACAGGGACGTCCGCCACATTGCTGGGGATTGATCGTAACTCGGTTTGCTGATTGTGTCATGGGCATACCATACTTCAGGTGCGGGTTAAGATCAAGCGTTGTTTGTTTCTCTGGCGCAGACCCGCTCCGCTCGCCAGGCGTAGAGCACGGGCACCACGAAGACGGTGAGGGTGGCGACGATCATGCCGCCAAAGGCGGGCAGGGCCATGGGCACCATGATGTCGCTGCCTTTGCCGGTGCTGGTCATCACCGGCAGCAGGGCCAGCAGAGTGGTGGCGGTGGTCATGAGGGCTGGGCGGATGCGGCGGGAGGCGGCGTCGATGACGGCCGCGCGGATCTCTTCCCGGGTTTTGGGATTCTGCTCCTCAAAGGTCTGGTCCAGGCGGGTGGCGAAAAGCACCCCGTCGTCGGTGGCGATGCCGAAGAGGGCGAGAAATCCGACCCAAACGGCGACGCTGAGGCTGATGGGGTGGACCTGGAAGAGTTCGCTCAGGTTTTGTCCGAAGAGGCTGAAGTCGAGGAAGCCGTCCAGACCATACAGCCACAGCAACACGAAGCCGCCGCTCCAGGCGGTGAAGACGCCGCTGAACACCATGAGGCTGGTGCCGACACGGTGGAATTGCAGGTGCAGCACCACGAGGATAAGCAGCAGGGACAGCGGCAGCACCCAGGCGAGGGTGCGGGCGGCGCGCACCTGGTTTTCCCAGACCCCGGTGAATTCCACGCGGATGCCTGTGGGCGCCTGCCATCCCTCCGCCTCCAGAAAGGCGCGGGCCTGTTCGACCGCGTCGAGCTGCGAGACCCCGGCGGCGCGGTCAAAGGTGACGTAGGTGGTGAGGAAGGTGTCCTCGGTACGGATCATCTGCGGTCCGGGCCGATAATGGATGGTGGCGAGTTCGCCCAGCGGAATTTGCGCCCCCATCATGGTGGGCACCAGCACGCGCTCCAGATCTTCCGGCGTTTGGCGCAACTCGCGGGGATAGCGCACGCGTATGGGATACCGTTCGCGTCCTTCGGTGGTCTGCCCCAGCGGCTGACCGCCGATTGCGGTTTCGATTACCATTTGCACATCGCGCACGGAGAGTCCGTGCCGGGCGATGGCGGGGCGGTCGATTTCGATTTCCAAATACGGCTTGCCGATGGCGGGTTCGTAGGCGACGGTGTCGGTGTTGATGGCGGGCACGCGGCGTAGCAGCCCCTCCAGCTCCCGCGCGGCCCGGTCCATGGTGGCCAGATCGCTGCCCTGAATGCGCACCGCGAAGTTGGCGCGGATCCCGGTCTGCAACATCACCAGCCGGGTTTCGATGGGCTGGAGAATGGAGGCAGGGGTCACGCCCGGCACCCGGGAGCCGCGTTCGAGCGCGTTCCAGATGTCCTGCGGCGTGCGGATCCCCGCCCAGGCTTCTCGGTCCTCGTTGAGGTCGGGGTCAAGCGCCGGACGCCAAAGGCGGAACGGTTTGCCGCGCCGGTCGGGAATGAGTTGGCCATCGTCGTCGCGCACATACCGTCCGCTCACCGTGTAGGGTTCGCCGTCGGGGGCGGGCAACGGATTTCCCTCCACATCGCGGAAGAGATCGGGCTCCCGCCTGTCAAAGCGGAATCGCTGCACGCGGCCGCGTTCGTCGCGGAGAAACTCGGGATGATAATGGATCACGCTTTCATACATGGAGATGGGCGCGGGATCGAGGGGAGAGTCCACCCGGCCGAGTTTGCCGATGACCTCGCGCACCTCCGGCACCGCGTCGATGAGGCGGTCCTGCAACTGCATCAGCTCCATGGCCTCGCCGATGGAGGCATGGTCACTGGTGACCGGCATGAACAGAAAGCTGCCCTCGTCCAGGCGAGGCATGAATTCGCGGCCCAGTCCGGGAAAGGCGTGGAAAACCGCGGAGACCGGACGCCAAGAGCGTATTCCGCCCGGGATCCAGCCCAGCAACTTCGGCGCGCCCAGCCAGATGAACAGCGCGAAGACCATCAGAAGCGCCGGAAACGGCAGAAAAATCCGACGGTGATTGAGCGCACATCCCAGAAGCTTGGGATAGAGCTTTTGGAAGAGCGCGATCAGTCCTATGCTGCCGAAGACCAGCGTGCCCACCAGCAACAGTTGCGGGAAGATATGTACGTCCATTCCCAGCGGACGCCAGTCGGCGGCAAGCCAGATCCAAACTCCCAGCAGGATCGTCCAATAGAGAATCCGCCGGGGCCATTTTCCCATCTGGAGCGGTTTGCCCAGCAAGGCTTTGGTTGAAAGCGCGGGCAACACCGTGAGAGCCAGGAAGATGGCTGCCACCAGTGCGAAGACCTTGGTGAAGGCCAGTGGTTGGAAAAGCTTTCCTTCGGCGCCAGTCATGAAAAACACCGGCAGGAAACTGATTACGGTGGTGGTGGCGGCGGTGAGCACCGCCCCGCCTACTTCCAGCGCGGCGCGGCGGGCGAGGTCGATACGGCCCGCGTCGGGTTCCTGTTCGCGCAGACGCAGGGTATTCTCGCAAAGCACGATCCCCATGTCCACCATCACCCCGATGGCAATGGCGATGCCGGAGAGGGCCACGATGTTGGCATCCACTCCGAACTGTTTCATGGCGATAAAGGCAATGAGCACCGCCATGGGCAGCATCGCGGAAATCAAGCCGCTGGCCCCGAAATGTTTCACCATCAGCAGCACCACGAGAATGGTGATGAGAATCTGATGCCGCAGGGCCTCGCCGAGGGTGTCGAGGGTTTCGTGAATCAGTTCGGTGCGGTCATAAAAGGGGACGATTTCCACTTGGGCGCGTGTCACCCAATTTGGCCAGTCCCCACGGTCCCTCCGGTCCATCCAGTCCAGCAGACCGTCCTCGGGAATTCCGTGTTGTTCCTGAAAACCGGCCACCTCATTCGGGGTCGTTTGTTCCCAGTCGATCAAAGCGCGGGCGGGAAGCCCGGAGGCGATTTCGTTTACGCGCTCGCGCACGCGGTCGATCACCTGCAGGGGGTTGTCCCCGTAGCGTACCACCACCACGCCGCCCACGGAGTCCAGGCCACCCCGGTCCAGCGCACCCAGACGTTGCGCGGGACCAAACTGGATGTTGGCCACCTCGCCGAGGGTGATGGGCACGTTGTCGCGCACTGCCAACACCGCCGCTTCCAAATCGGACAAATCCTTCAACAGCCCCAGCCCGCGCACATAATATTCCACCCGGTTGATTTCCAGGTTGCGGGCCCCCACGTCCAGATTGGAGCCGCGCACCGCGTCCACCACCTGCATGAGGGTCACCCCGTGGGCGCGCATCGCGTCCGGATCCACGTCCACCTGCCATTCGCGGGTGAAGCCGCCGATGGAGGCCACTTCCGAAACGCCCTCCACCGACATGAGACTGAAGCGCACGAACCAGTCCTGCACCGAGCGCAGTTCGTCCGGATCCCAGCCGCCCACGGGATGTCCGTCGGGGTCGCGGCTTTCCAAGGTGTACCAATAGACCTGCCCCAGGCCGGTGGCATCCGGACCCAGTTGGGGCGACACGCCCTCCGGCAAAAGGCCGGCGGGCAGGGAGGAAAGCTTTTCCAGCAGCCGCGAGCGGGACCAGTAGAATTCCACCTCATCGCTGAAAATTACGGTGATAAAGCTCATGCCGAACATCGAGTTGGCGCGGATCGACGTCACCCCCGGCACCCCCAGCAGGGCGGTGCTGAGCGGATAGGTCACCTGATCCTCCACGTCCTGCGGGGAGCGCCCCATCCATTCGGTGAAGACCACCTGCTGGTTTTCGCCGTAGTCGGGAATCGCGTCCACTGGCACCGGATCGTTGCGCATTGTCTCCGGCAGAAACGTGAACGGGGCCACCGACGCGCCCCAGCCCAGCACCACGATCAGCAGCAAAAAGACGATCAGCCGATTGGACAGACAAAAACGGATGATGCGGTCGAGTGGGGAGCGGGGCGGTTCAGTGAACGTGGCCATTGGGGACCTCCTTTCGCGGGGCGGGCAGGTTCAGGGGCCGTTCTTCGCCGCACTCCAACATTTCCGCGCCGAAGTAGGGGTTGCGGAGCGGGCCGGGTTTCTGCAACCAGTCGGCCCCGTCCCAGTCGAAGGCCATGGGGCAGTGGGCCTTGATGAGTTCAACGCCCTCCGGCAGCCCGTTGGCTTCCACGACCGCGATGAGAAAATTGGAGATCGGTTCGAAGGCTTTGCGGGCCGTGTCGATATCCTCCGCCTCCACCAGCGCGTCCCAGCCCTCGATGGGCATGGCGTGAAAATGTTCCGGCGGCCACTCGTCGGCGGCGAGGGTTTGTTGGACATTGATGGCCTCCTCCAGCCAATGCGAAAGCGTTTCCGCATCCACCCGGGGCACCTCCGCCTCCGGCTGGATCAGGGTCATCATGGAGGGCTGACCGCGGATCTGGAGTTCGCTGTCGATGCGGAACGCGCCGCGGCTGACCACGATGTCGCCTTCGTCGAGCCCTTCGAGCACGATGCGGCCTTCCTGCGCGCGGGGACCGATACGCACCACGCGGGGCGCGTAGACATCCTCGTCCTCGGCGGAGTGCACATAGACCACGGCCCGGTCACCCGTGAAGAGCGGGGCGGATTCGGGCACCACCAGCGCCTCTCCCGCATCCGCGTGCAACCTCGCCCGCACAAACATGCCCGCCACCAAATAGCCGTCGGGGTTGTCGAGGGACAGCCGCACCCGCGCCACCCGGGTGCGGGGATTCACGGACGGGTCCACACGCACCACCTCGGCTTCATGGGTTTCGCCGGGGCGGCCTCCCAGTTCCAATTCCACCTTGTCGCCCGCACGAATCCAGGCCAAGTCCGCTTCATACGCATCGAGGTAGACCCAAACCTTGGACAAATCCGCCAAGGTGAAAAGCGGCGCGCCCGTGGCCACGTTTTGCCCCGCGCGCACATGGCGCTCGGTGACGATACCGTCGAAGGGGGAGAGGATTTCCAACTGATCGGGCACGGTTCCATTTTCACGGAGGGTCTCCAACTGCGCTTCGGAAAAACCCAGCAGCAAAAGTTTGTCCCGGGTTTCGCGGGTTTGCAGAAATTCGCGCTGGGCCGCGATCAATTCGGGACTGTAGAGGTCGAGCAGTGCCGCTCCTTTGGCGACGGTTTCGCCGGGTTCGAAGACATGGAGATGCTCAATCCGCCCCGCCGCACGTGCGGTGACCACACGGACCCCGGCTTCGTCATAGGCGGTGATGCCGCTCAGGCGCAACACCCGGGTGGCCTGAACGCGGCGCACGGGGTCGGTTTGCACGCGCAATAGGTCGCGGTTGCGTTCGCTCAGACGCAGACCGGCGGTGGGGGCGTCGGCATCGGCCTCGTCCTCCTCCACCAGGGGCATGCCGCAAATAGGGCAGCTGTCGGGTCCGGGTCGCCGTACCTGCGGGTGCATGGGGCAGACGTATTCGGCGGCATAAATGGGCAGAAGGAAGATCAGACTGATCAGTCCGATCCGTCGGATCAGACGGATGGTGGTAGCATTAGTTGTCATCGGAATTCTCCCAGTTGAAAGGAAAGCCAAGGGTTTCGAGGCCGGCGGCGGCGCGGAGCGCGTCGCGGCGGGCGAAAATTTCGGAAAGGCGGAGCTGAAGCAGACGGTCTTCGGCTTCCAGCAAATCGGTGAAGGGGGCGTTGCCGGCTCGGTAGGCGTCGCGGGTGACCGCGAGGGTGTTTTCGGCGCGGGGAAGTAAATCCTCGCGGACGAAATTCAGGCGACGCCGGGCGTCGGCAAGATCGGCGCGGCGCATTTGCACATCCGCGTCCTGCATATCTTCCATCGACAGAGCTTCTGCGGCGGCGGCGGCCTGACGGGCCTTGGCCTGGTCGATACGGGCACGATTTTTGCCCGGCCAAAGCGGAATGGAAAGGCCCACGCTGGCCATGGTGGCGTCTTCGCCCATGCCCATGCCTCCGGAGGGCGCAAATTCCTGCTCCAGCATCAGCATGACCATGGGACGCCGTTCGGACCGGGCCATACGCGCCTCCGATTCGGCCATGGCCTCCATGGCGGTGGCGAGGCGCAAGGTTGGGGTGGGATCCGTCTGATCCGTCGGATCCGTCGGATCAGACGGATCGGGGAGTGTCAGGGGGGCGCCGGGGTCGGTGCGGGCCAGACGGGTGAGGGCGGCGGCCATGCCTTGGCGGCGGGATTTCAGGGTTGCGAACATGTCGCCCGCCATGGCGAGACGGTCCTGGGCGCGCCAGAGGTCGCGGGCCGGGGCACCGGCGCGAACGCGGATTTCAGCGGTGTCCACGAGGTTTTTCCAGAGGCCGATGCGTTCCGCTTGCAGGGCGATTTCCGCGTCCATTGCGGCCAAGTCCGCCCAGCGGCGGATGGATTCTCCGCGCAGTCGGGCGAGGAGTTGATCGTGGCGGGCTTTGGCGGCGTCGGTTTCGGCGCGGGACATCCCCTCGCCGGCGTCACGCATGCCCCAGGCGGGGAGGGTTTGACTGACGCCAATCCGGCGCAGATCGGTTTCCCCGCCCATGTTTTCGAACATGGCCGAGACTTCGGGGTCCGGGAGGGCGCGGGCGAGGGGGCGTCCCGCCGCGGCGGCGTCCACCCCGGCTGCGGCGGCCCTGAGTTCGGGGTTGTCGGCCTCCACGCGCTTCAGAAAAGTGGGAAGCGAAATCGTGTCGGCAGGGGCGAGCAGGGGCATTAGGCCCAGGAGTAGGTATAAGGTTTTCATGAGCGTGAAGGGGTCGGGCAGGCCTGGGATCGGGCAGGCCCGACCCGTACTAGTCGTTCGAGGGTTTGGGCGCTTTTTCGCGGGCATCCTCAATTATTTTGAGGTATTTTGCAGGTTCGCGGTTGAAGCGGGGCAGACAGCCCTTGCAGCAGAAACGCACTTCGGTGCCTTCGTGCTCATGGATGTAGGGGCCACCCATGGAATCGAGTTTCGCTCCCGTAACCACACAGGTGGCCAGGGGGTAGTCGGATTCGGGGGCGGGGGTTTCGGCTTCGGCCCACAACAGGGCCGGGAATAATAGGATCGAGAAGATCAGGGATTTCATTTGTTTCTCCATAGGAGGGTTGAGAGGGTAGAGGTCAGAGGTCGGAGGTCAGTACATGACCGCCGCGGGATCAAACCTGGCTTCTCAACACCGCCAAATCTGGAGAAAGGCTGCGCTTGTGCGTGGCGGAGCGTTTCCGAGCGTCGGAAAGCTTGAAAAAATCTTTTCCGACGGTCGGAAAAGGGCGATTTCCTGCGAAGGCAGGGTATAAAGAGCCGTTTGGTGGTCGCGCGGGGCAAATTGGAGGGTCACGGGTTGCGCCGGGACCTCCTCGGGGGCCTGAATGGCACAAGGACAGTTGTGGTTGGGTTCTGGCTCGGGTTCCGCGCAGCAAGCGGGCGGGTCCGCTGGCGGGGTGCAGCAACATGCGTCACCCAGCAAGCCGCCTTGTGCAAAGGTGGCCCACAACAGGGTGGTGAGAATGGCTGCGAGTACTTTCATTGTTTGGTTTGTAACATAACAGGGCGGGAACTTACAAGGAAATGTGTGATATTTAGGCAGTCAATGAGCGGGTTAAAATGAAAAATAGTTCAGACCATGCACCAGAGTTCCGCCAACATGCGCGGTCACCGGGATGACAATCACCATGAGGAACAACGTAATCCGGAAAAGGAGAAGGCTCTTTTTACTTTTTTTTCGGTGAAATTGAAAGAGTGCAAGCAGTCCGATTGTGGCGAGGACGGGCACCGCTGTGCCGAACCACCGATGAATTTCCAGCGTTTGGCGCAATGTGTCGGGATAATGGGACTGACCGGCTGAGATCCAGCCCAGAATGGCGGCGGGGTACGCGCTGAGAGATCCCAACACATACACGGTTCTCGCGGATTGGGTCCATGCACCGCGTCCGCGCAACGCGCCGGCCAATTCGAGGAGTCCAGAGACCATGATCAAGGCAATGGGGAAATGAATGGACAAAACGTGAAAGGACCCGATCCAACCCTGGAATCGGCGGGAGATGTCTTTTTCTTGCCGATCGGAACGCGTGGGCTTTATGTCGGTATCCTCAGATGGGGAGGGGGTGTCCGCTTCCAAGAACCCGGGCAGATTTGCAAGGTAGGCCCGGGGATCGGCGTTGAACGACCTGACGCAGGATCGACAGCAGAGTCCGATGGTTTTGCCTTCGTAAGTGGTGGTGAAAAAAGGATCCGCGGGCTCCTCGGGTGTGACCGGGCACCATTCATTGATAGGTGCCCCCGCCCGGACGGGCGGGAGCACGAAACCCAAGGCCATGGCCAGGAACAGTGCCCGGGAGACTTTCATTTTAGTGGCCATGGTGGGGATGATGGGGTTGTTGCGGCGCGTGGGGCTGCTCCTGTTGCCCGTGGTGATGGTCCCGGTGGGTTTTTTCCTCGCGGGGAGATAGTTGCCTCATCGGGCTGCCACAACGAAGCATATTGGCCCCGAAATAGGGGTTGTTCACTTCTTTTCCAACCTGCACCCAGCGGGCACCCGTGTTGTCAAATGCCATGGGACAGTGTATGAGATGAAGTTCGTCATCTTCGATTGTGCCCACGTGACCGAGCAGCGTGGAAAATTCCAGGGAAAGCTCGAAAAACGCTTTGCGCGCGGCGGCAATGTCGTCGGCCCCCTGGAGGGCCTGCGCCGGTTTGCGAAGGTCTTCAGATTCCTTGGCCGCGTCCCCTTGATCGGGGGCTTCTTTCATGGCTTCCAGGAAATCGGCGGCTCCCGATTTTGCATTGTTCAGGTCATCCCCCGCCAGCGCGGTTTGCATGGCGAGATACGAGGGGGTGATGGATGCGACGAATTCGGGTTTGAAGGCAGGGTCATGCCCGAACGCGGGAGCGGTGGTGAAGGCGAGTGTCACCAGAGAAAGGATGAGAGGTTTCATTTGTATTCCTTGGATTGTGAATTTTCAGAGTTTGAGAAGGGAAGAGCCCGCGCCGGTTTCCCGGCGCGAGCGGGTTGGGTCGATTTACCAGCGGCTTTTCACACCTCCCGCGCGGCGGCGGGTGGCGGGTGCCGACTCGGATTCGGTCAGATCCCGCTGTGTGGCGGGTCGGGTCCGGTTAAGGATGCTCCGTTTGACCCCGCCGGCGCGGCGTACCTGTGTCGTCTGCGTTTCGCGGACCTCACGTGTGGTTGGCTGTGCGTTTCGGGGGGATGAGGTGAACACCCGGCGGCTTTTCACACCGCCCGCGCGTCGGCGGGTGGCGGGTGCCGACTCGGATTCTGTCAGATCCCGCTGTGTGGCGGGTCGAGTCCGGTTATGGATGCTCCGCTTGGCCCCGCCGGCGAGGCGAACCCGTGTCGTCTGCGTTTCGCGGACCTCACGTGTGGTTGGTTGCGCGTTTCCGGACGGGGTGGGTTCCGCCGTTACAAAAAAGGCGGAAGTCAGGGCCAGGGCCCAAAAGGTCGTTTTAATTTTCATGATGTCTCCAATGATTTGGTTTGGTTTGTAGAGTGTAAATAAGCAATTCAGGGAAAGCCTGATTGCCTCAACACAACCAAATCTGGAGATCGGCGCAGTGGGGGCGCGCAGTGTGCATTCCCGGATTGGGAAGCTTGGAAACCTGCCGTGCAGGGTTTCGAATCAACTGAAAATCAAACGGGGCTGGCAACAAGGCCAGCACAGGTTGCTGGGGGCGCCGGCTTGGCAGAAGGATTTCACGAGTGAAAGAGGTCTCCAATTCGCCAGCCTCCCGTATATGGCAGGCGCAGTCCTGTGAAGGGGCTGCGTACAGGGGTTGAACTCCGGGTTCGCGTTGGCAACACGCGGGGCTTTCCACAGGCATCACATGGCAACAATCCCGACCCGATTCGGAGGGACAGTCTGCCCACACAACCGCAATCAGGTTGGCCTTTGCGGCAACCCATACGATCATGGTAAAGAATGTGACGTACTTTTTCATAGTTTCTAAATGTAAGTCTTATTTGACGAACTAATTCTTACAATAAAATTCAAAAACCATTCCGGCGTAGACAACGGTCTTGCAAATAATCAGCTGACATGCCCAGGTGGGGCGGGCGGATGGTTCCTGGGTGTGGGGCAAAGCTTTACAGATTCTCAGGCGTGGATTCAAAAAAATCGAGCGGAAGGGGTTGACAGCACGGAAAATAAAGCTATATAAAAGCATATATTATTGTTTGTTGTCTACTCGATTACCCAAGATAAAGGGATGCGAAATATGATGAAGCCGAGCCAAACCAATATGATGATTCTCGTTGTCGCGGCAACTTTGCTACTTGCCGCATGCGTCTCACGAAAACCAATGACCACTGCCGAAGCGCGTTCACATCCCGATGCCACATATCGAGGTGCTTTTATTGATGAGGGCATTATTCAGGTAAATCTCCAATTCACACTTGTAGATGGAATGGTAACAGAGGCATCTTTCCGCCATCTTGTCGGGGCGATACCTGAATATAATCTGGATAACCAACAAGAGCCCTATCGATCAGTCGTGGCGCAATACGAGGAAGCATTACAGCACCTTGTCGGGAAATCTCTAAGGGATCACTTGCCCGACCTTTATGAACCCGGGGGTATCATTACCCTCGAAGTGGATGGATACACTGGGGCCACCATTCGTTCCACGAAGATCATCTCCGCAGTTCGCGATGCGCTCAACAGGGGCCCGTATGAATTTTAAGCGTAAATTGAAAAATTGGAAAAAACTTTTTTCCACCTGCAGTCATCCGCCGGTAATTCTCATTCGGGGGATGATCGGGGTGGTGTTCCTGATCGCGGGGTTGCAGAAGTTCATTTTTCCCGGAGAGATGGGTCCGGGACGTTTTGAGGAAATGGGATATGCCTACCCGGCGTTCACGGCCTACGCGGTTGGATTTTTTGAGGCGGGGGGCGGGGTGTTGATCCTGCTCGGGCTGGCGACACGGCTGGCGGCGGTACCCATCGCGGTGATTATGTCGGTGGCGATCATCACCACCAAGATCCCGCGTCTAGAGGCGGGCATTTGGGATTTTCTGCACGGGAGCCGTTTGGATTTCGCGATGTTGATGGGTGCGTTGTTTTTAATTTGGAGTGGGGCGGACCGGTTGTCGCTGGACGCCAGGTTGGGGAAACGAAAAAGGGCGGGATTTTCATGAGCCCGTCGTGTGCGTGTAAATGGGCGGTGGCCCTCAGCTGATGTACGCGGCCAAGGCCATACACGCTTTTGGTCCTTTTTCTGTCTGGTGTCACAAGGATTTCACAAATACGGCTTGATTTCCTGAGTTCTGCTCATAGGAAATAAATATGACTTCCGTCTGCCGGCCACGTTTGATCCTTGGGTTCATCATGATTTTCATGATGACGATTTTACCTTTGGCCGAGGGGATGTGTTTTGACCGGGTCCATGAAGAAAAACTGAATTGTTCCGGTGAACCAATGGCTACTGACTGTTGTGCGGGAGTTATTCTCTCCACGAATGACGATTGTTGCCTGCAACACCATGACTGCCTGGAACTCTCAGGGGAAAAGTTGCAATTTTTTCCCGGAGAGTCCATGAATGCTCCGACTTGTCCGGTGGTGTTTGAAGCGCCGCGGTCATTGTGCTCCCGGCAGTCGCGGGTTTCCTTCAGAATATTTTCGGCGGAGGGGCTGTCAACGGCCCGGCTTTCGACGCATCCACTGATTCTCCGCATTTGATCTCCAAAATCGACATCCCGTGACATTCCCTTACCGGAGTGTTTTTTGTGTCAATTTTGGAGGATTTTCATGCGATTTTTTATTTGTTTTTTTTGGATGTATATCGGGGTATTCCCCCCCGTTTTTGCAGAGTCCACACCGGACTTCGATTCTTTTTTAAACCAAGTGATAGGGGCGCATCCTGACGTTTCCCGGCAGGTGTTGTTGTTGCGGGCCGCGGAGGAGGCGGTCCAGGCTTCGGGGAGTTCCCGCGCGACCGAACTGGAGATCCGGGGGGGTTCGGGCCGATTTTCGTCCGATTCCGCCACAGACGTAATCGAGGTGGAGCTTTCCCGCCCGGTTCCCGGATCGAATCGGGTGGCGGTCGGGCAATCACTGGCGACTATCGGGCAAAAACGTCAGCAGCTCGAACTGGAACAACTTGTCCGGGACCTTTCCTTGGAGATCCGCACGGAATTGCTCACGCTGTGGCGGCTGAAGCGTGTGACCCTGTCTTTGGAGGAAAGTCGGGAGGAATGGCAGGGTATTCTCCGAATGGGAGAGGAGATGGTCCGGA
Organism: Verrucomicrobiota bacterium; assembly: GCA_020831635.1. Lineage (GTDB taxonomy): Bacteria > Verrucomicrobiota > Kiritimatiellia > SS1-B-03-39 > UBA6053 > PXAS01. The sequence continues at coordinate 19,338 of JAFIGC010000047.1, forward strand.
ATGGACATATGACTCCATTGGACATTCAACCGTACCGAATGAGCCTCTTGCAGGTTCAGCGGGATCTTCGTGAGATGACCCGTGAAAAAGAGCGCTCGGAACGGGCGCTGGGACAGTGGGCGGAGGACGTTTCGCCGCCGGATCCCGAGGAGGTGTTCATTCTGCCCGAACACGAATGCGCCGCGTTCGAACGGCTTCCGCCCATCCGGGAAAGCCAGTTGGCGTTGGCGTTGGCGGAAGTCGACCTGCGCGCGGCGGTGTTCGCGGGGCGTGAGGAACCACGTTTGGGACTGTTTGTCGAGCACGAGCGGGAGGAGAATGGCGGCTCCGGTCATATGATGGGCGTGTTTTTCAGTGTTTCGCTTCCCTATCGGGCGGAAACGCATCAACGCAAATCCATGGAGCTTCAAAGGGATGCCGCCCGGGAACGTTTGCGAATGCGTGAGCGGGAGTGGCGAGTGGAGCTGTCGGCGCTGCGCGAGGAGACCGAAAGCGTGCGGGAAACCCTGAAGTGGTTTGACACGGAGTTGCTTCCACAGGCCCTTGAAGGTGTGGACCAGCTAAACCGCGCGGTGGAGGAGGGGCGAATGACCCCCTTGGAGCACGCCCTCGCACAGGTGGAGGTTCAGATGTTGCAACGCGAACGGTTGGAGTACCTTCACCGCCTTTCTCTTCTTCAGGCCCGGACACATCGTTGGTGCGGCCCTGACCCTGTGCTTTTTCTTTCCGGAGATGTTTCCCATGACTAATCATACGATGTTCCTGTTTTTGTTTGGCTTCCTTTTAAGTTCGACCGCCCGCGCCGAGCGCGCGGAAAACATCCTGATTCTGGATGAAACCGCCGTGAGAAATTTACAACTGGAATCGACCGTGGTTTTTTTGGAACCGTTTGAGCGGACCCAAACCGTACTGGGACGGGTGGAGGTCTTGCCGGAGCGTCAGTCGGTGCTGAGTTCCCGGGTGCCGGGTCGAATCGTCTCGATTCTTGTGTCAGAAGGGCAGCGGGTGGAGTCCGGGCAGGCGCTGGCGCTTTTGGAGCCGCAGGCCGCTCAATCGGAAAGGCCTCCGCTGGAACTGAAAGCCCCGGCGGATGGGAGGGTCGTGCGGATGAATCTTCGGCTGGGGGCCACGGTGGATCCGGGGGAGGTGTTGATGGAGATATCGGACACCTCCCGGCTCCGCGTGGTGCTGCAACTGCCGGAATCGCTGACGGCCCGCATTCCGGATGCCGCGCAGGTCAGGGTGAAGGTACCGGGGCTGTCCAGCGATCTTCCCGTGGCTTCGATTGAACGGTTCGCGGATCACCTGGATTCAGCAAAAGGGTGGCTGGATGCTTTTTTGACCGTGGAGAATGCGGACGGCCGGTTGCGGCCGGGGATGCGGGTGGAGGGGGAGGTGATCCTGGATCGGCGGGAAGACGTGCTGAGTGTTCCCCGCGAGGCGGTGCGCGGGGATACGGCCCGTCCCGTGGTGTTTGTGAAAGATTTTGAACTTCCTCACGCCTTTCTGCGTTCCCCGGTGGTTTTGGGGAGCCGGAATGAATCCCGGGTGGAAATCCTGTCGGGACTTTTCGAGGGCGATGAAGTCATCACCCGCGGCTCCTATGCCCTCTCGTTCACGGGCTCGGGTTCGGGACCTTCGCTGAAAGAGGCTTTGGATGCCGCGCATGGTCATGAACACAACGAGGACGGTTCGGAAATCGAACCCGGGCACTCTTCAACCAGGGATGATCATGATCATTCGGACACTTCGCCACGGCCTCATCGACCCTGGCTGCTCGGGTATGCGGCGGGGGTTACGCTGCTTTGCCTGATTCTCGGGGATCTGCTTCGACGCGCACGGAGGACGATTTGATGTTGAATGCTCTGATTCGTTTTTCGATTCGCCGCCGGGGCTGGATTCTTTATGCCGCCGCATTTCTTCTCGTGTTCGGGGTGCGCAGCGCCATGCGGTTGCCCATGGATGTGTTGCCGGACCTTACCAAACCGACGGTCACGCTGCTGACCGAGGCCCCGGGTTATGCCCCCGAGGAGGTCGAAATGTTGGTGACCCTTCCTCTGGAGAACAGCCTCTCGGGCATTGTCGGGGTCACGCGGGTGCGGACCGTGAACGATGCGGGTTTGTCCATGATTCAAATTGAATTTGACTGGGGGACGGATGTGTTCCGCGCCCGCACCCTGGTTCGGGAACGGCTGGTGACGGTTTCGGATGAGTTGCCTCCGGGGCTGGTGCCGCATGTCACTCCGGAAAGCTCGCTGATGGGGAATATTCTGCTGATTGCGCTTACGGACCCGACGGGCCAAATACCGATGGACGAGCTGCGGGTGTTTGCCGATGTGGTCATGGCGCGCAGGCTCCAGGCGATTCCGGGGGTGGCCGAGGTGATTGCCATGGGCGGGGGCGTGCAACAACTCGAAATTCAACCCGATCCCGACCGGATGCGTGCTCTGGGAGTCCGTCGATCCGAACTGCGTGAAGCTTTGGAGCAGGCCTCGCTCAATGCGACCGGGGGGGTGTTGATCGAAGATTCCCGTGAAGTGATGGTCCGTCTATTGGGGACTCACATCGCCCCGTCCGTCATTGCGGAAACAATCGTGAGTACTGAAAACGGACAACGCGTGACCATGGGGGAAATTGCGGAGGTCGTTCAAAACACCGCCCCGATGCGGGGGGATGCCGGTGTGGGGTCCCGGCATTTATCCGCCGGAGAAGGCGGCGGGTTGCGGAGTTTTCCGGGCATCATGGTGGATGTCACCAAAGCACCGGGCTTCGACACCCTGTCCCTGACCCGACAGGTGGAGACGGTGCTTGAAGACCTGCGGGAGAATTTGCCAGGGGATGTGCGGATGCTGACGGTTTATCGACAAGCTGATTTTATCGGGCTGTCAATTGACAATCTGGTCAGTGCGCTGCGTGACGGCGGACTGCTGGTTGCGGTGATTCTGCTGCTGTTCATGGGTAATCCGCGGGTGGCGTTGATCGCGCTTTCGGCCATTCCGCTTTCGCTGGGCATTACGTTCATCGTTTTTGACTGGATCGGCGCCAGTGTGAACACCATGACCCTGGGCGGATTGGCGGTTGCGATCGGCCTGGTGGTGGATGATGCCATTGTGGATGTGGAGAACACCTACCGTCGACTGCGCGAAAATGCGGCTTCCCCGCGGCCGCTCTCCAAAGCGGATTTGATCTACAAAGCGTCTTTGGAGGTGAGATCCTCGATTTTATATGCCTCGGTTTCCATCATGCTGGTGTTCCTGCCCCTGCTGGCGCTGGGAGGAATTGAGGGCCGATTGTTCACACCCATCGCGGTGGCCACCCTGCTCAGTATGGCGGCCGCGTTTCTGGTGTCCATGACCCTGACCAACGCCCTGGCCTATGTGCTGCTGAATCCCAAAGCGGGGGCGGCTCCGCGGGACAACTTTATTGTGCGCGGCTTGAAAAAACTGTTTGAGATCACCTGGCTGCGTTGGTGTCTGGCGGCCCCGCTGGTCTTGACCGGATTGTGCGTCCTGCTGACTGCGTGGGCTTTGCATGTGCATTTTCAGCTCGGGGATAATTTTCTGCCGACCTTTCAGGAGCCTTCCGCAGTGGTGGCCACCACCACTCCGCCGGGCACCTCCCTGGAGGAAACCACCCGCGTCGCCCATGTGATCAACGAATTGCTTCTGGCGATTCCCGGCGTCGAAACCGTGGGCTTCCGGGCGGGTCGGGCCGAAAAAGACGATCATGTGGTTCCTGTCTCCACCGTTGAGTTTGAGGTGGAGTTTGACCGGGCATCGGAACGAAGCCGGGAGGAGATCCTCGCTGAAATTCGGCAAACCCTGCGAGGCGTTCCCGGAACTTTCAGTGCGGTCAGCGCCCCGCTTGCCGACCGCATTGGCCACATGCTCAGCGGCGTGGCCGATCCGGTTGCGATCAAAATTTTCGGGCCCAATCTGGGTGAACTCGAACGCCTGGGCGAAAAACTGCTGGAAATCGCACGCACCATTCCTGAACTGCAGGAGGCCCGGTTGGAACCCCTCACTCCGGTTCCGCAATTGCGTATTGAGGTGGATCCGCATCGGGCCTCCCTGTATGGCGTGACCCCGGGAAGCGTCGTTGGAGAAGTGGGCGGACTCCTGGCCGGGGAAACGTTGTTGGAAATCCCCTTGGATGGACGCGCCCTTGCTTTGACCCTCAGGCTATCGGGGCGCTGGCGAACGAACCTCGAACAACTGGAACAACTTCCGCTGGAGCATGAAGGCGACCGCCTGGTCTTGCTCGGGGATGTCGCCCGGGTGGCGATGGCCACCGGGCCGGGGGTGATCCGCCGCGAGAACGGCAGTCGACGGCTTGCCATGACCGCGAAATCCTCCGGAGGCGATCTGACCGGGGCGGTGGCGGAACTCCGTCGCCGCGTGTCCGGGGAACTGGTGTTGCCTACAGGCTACACCCTGACTTATGAAGGGGATTATGCCGCCAGAGCCGCGGCGGCCCGCACCATTCAATGGACCTCTCTGGTCGCCCTGATTTTGATCACCGCATTATTGCAAAACTACTTCCGCTCTTGGCGGCTGACCGCACTGGTGCTGCTCAACATCCCCGTGGCATTGACCGGCGGAGTATTGCTGACCAGGCTGATGCTCAACACCGCCAGCATCGCCACACTGGTGGGTTACATCGCGGTGGGAGGGATTGCGCTGCGGAATGCCATCATGATGGTGTCCCATTTTTTGCATATTCTGCGGTATGAGGGCGAAGAATTTGACCTTTCGATGATCCGAAGAGGAGCCTTGGAGCGATTGTCGCCCGTGCTGATGACCGCGCTGACGGCGGGATTCGCCTTGCTGCCGCTTGTTTTCGCCCAGGGGGACAGCGGAAAAGAAATTCTCAATCCGGTGGCCGTGGTCATTGTCGGCGGCCTGATCAGTTCCACCTTTCTGGGACTGGGGCTGACCCCCACTCTCTTTTATCACTTCTGTCGAAGCGCCGCCGAAAAATCCATTCGATTAGACGCGCCCGCGACGGCCTAACCCAACCCCAAAGGAACCACATCCCATGAAAAAAACAACCATCCCCGGCCTACTCCTGCTTCTCGCCTTGACGCACGCGCAAGCGAACGCTCAACACGACCATGATCATGAACACGGTCATGATCATGATCATCCCCACCCGAAGGTGGAACTGTCGGGCCGCCACCTCTCGCAAGCGGGCCAACACTTCGAGTTCCGTCTGCTGCCCGACAACCGGGCTGTCGTGATCCCCCTGAATGAAAAAAAAGAAGCCCTCGCTCCGGGGAATCAGGAAGTGCAACTCACCGGCGGAGATCGTTCCGCGCCTGTCCGCATCGCCTTTGAAAAAACCGATGTGCACTGGATCAGTATGGAAGCTTTGCCCGACGTTCAGAATATGCCTGTGGTCCTGCGCGTAACCCACGCCGGGGACCGCCCCCTGTTTTTCAGGTTTCAACTGGATCGTCGGATTTGCGGTGAGTGTGGAAAAATGGAATATGCCTGTAGTTGCGACCACCATCATTAAGATTGGTCGTATAGGGCGTCTTCAAGAAGGCTTTAGGTTTGACAAATCCTCATGTTATAACTATTGTTATACCATGAGCACACAAACCAAAGTACGGAAAATCGGAAATTCCATGGGCATCATTCTGCCCAAGGAGTCCTTGCAGGCCCTGAAAGTGAAGGAGGGCGACACGCTGTATCTCACCGAGGCGCCGAACGGGTCCTTGCAGGTGAATGTGGGGTCTCCACATTTCAACCGCGTGATGGAAATCGCGGAGGACTGCATGGATCAATACCGAAATGCATTGCGAGAGCTGGCGAAATGAAGGAGCCTGTGTGGATTCCCAGAGAGGCCGTGCTGGCAATGCAACGGCAGCTTTTGTCACGCTTTGGCGGTTTGGATGGTCTACGGGACGAGGGTTTGTTGGATTCGGCCTTGAATCGTCCTCTACAGATTTTCGCTTACGGATCGCCCGATGTATTTGATCTTGCGGCGGCCTACGCCATGGGCTTGGTGAAAAACCACCCGTTTTTGGATGGCAACAAACGCATTGGCTTTGTTTCGGCTTTCACGTTTTTGGGGTTAAATGGCTTTTCCCTGCAAGCCCCCGAAGCCGAGGCGGTGTTGCAAACGGTGGCATTGGCGGCGGGGGAGATCGGGGAGGCGGACTATGCGCTTTGGCTCAAGGACAACTGCGTGGAACGTTCCGCGGACTGATGCGGCCCTTGTGGCTGCCTTTTTATATCCGCATGCCCCACAAAAAAAGGCCCCGCCGAAGCGGGGCCTTTCCGATTTGTTCTTTGGAAGAACGGTTGGCTTACATCATGCCGCCCATTCCGCCCATGCCACCCATGCCGCCCATGTCAGGGGCGCCACCGCCGGAATCTTTTTCCGGGAGGTCGGTGATCATGCACTCGGTGGTGAGGAGGAGGGAGGCGATGGAGGCCGCGTTCTGCAATGCGGAACGGGTGACCTTGGCGGGATCGATGATCCCGGCCTTCACCAGGTCGGTGTAGGTGCCGGTGGCCACGTCATAACCTTCGTTGCCGGAGGAGGCTTTCACCTTCTCGACGACGATGGCGCCTTCGGCGCCGGCGTTGGCAACCAACTGACGCAGGGGCGCTTCGCAGGCCTTGCGGACGATTTGGACGCCAATGGCTTCTTCGCCTTCGAGCTTGAGGGCGTCCAGAGAAGACTGGGCGCGGATGAGGGCGGTGCCGCCACCGGCGACAATGCCTTCTTCAACGGCGGCACGGGTTGCGTGCAGCGCGTCTTCCACGCGGGCTTTCTTCTCTTTCATTTCGGTTTCGGTCGCGGCGCCGACGTTGATCACGGCCACCCCGCCGGCCAATTTGGCCAGACGTTCCTGCAGTTTTTCACGGTCGTAATCGGAGGACGTGTCCTCGATCTGACGCTTGATCTGGGCGATGCGGCCCTGGATGTCTTCATGGGATCCGGCACCTTCCACGATGGTGGTGGAATCTTTGTCGATGGTCACGCGTTTGGCGCTGCCAAGGTCATCAATGGTGACGTTTTCCAGTTTGATACCTAGGTCCTCGGTGATGCATTGTCCGCCGGTGAGGACGGCAATGTCTTCGAGCATGGCCTTGCGGCGGTCGCCAAAGCCGGGGGCTTTCACGGCGGCTGCGTTCAGGGTACCGCGCAATTTGTTCACCACGAGGGTGGCCAGGGCTTCGCCTTCCACGTCTTCGGCGATGATCAGCAACGGGCGGCTGGTCTTGGCGACGTTCTGAAGAACGGGCAGCAAGTCCTGCAAGTTGGTGACCTTCTTTTCGAAGATGAGGATGTAGGGATCTTCCATGATCACTTCCATGGTCTCGGTGTCGGTGCACATGTAGGGGGAGAGGTAGCCCTTGTCGAACTGCATGCCTTCGACGACTTCGAGGTAGGTTTCGATGGACTTGGCTTCTTCCACGGTGATGGTGCCGTCTTTGCCGACTTTGTCCATGGCTTCGGCGATGATTTCGCCGATGGTGGTGTCTCCGTTGGCGGAGATGGTGGCCACCTGGGCGATTTCGGAAGACTCTTTCACTTGCGCGGCCTGGGCTTTGATGGCGGCGACGACGGCTTCAACGGCCTTGTCGATGCCGCGTTTCAGGCCCATGGGGTTGGAGCCGGCGGTGACGTTCTTGAGTCCTTCGCGGTAGATGGAATGCGCCAACACCGTGGCGGTGGTGGTGCCGTCCCCGGCCACGTCGGAGGTTTTGCTCGCCACTTCGCGAACCATCTGGGCGCCCATGTTTTCGAAGGGGTCCTCCAGATCGATTTCCTTGGCGACGGTGACACCGTCTTTGGTGACGGTGGGAGAGCCGTATTTCTTGTCGATCGCCACGTTGCGGCCTTTGGGCCCCATGGTGACGGCCACGGCTTTGCTGAGTTTTTGCACGCCGGCGAGAATGTGCTGGCGGGCTTCTGTATCAAATACGAGTTGTTTGGCCATTGGGTATGACTCCTTTTAGAGTTGGGTAATGGGTTGGATTAGTTGAGGATGCCGAGGATATCATCCTCACGCAGGATCTGGTAGGCAACGCCGTCCAGTTTGATTTCGGTGCCGCCGTATTTGGGCAGCAACACGGTGTCGCCTTCTTTGACGTTGAACGCTTTGAGCGAACCGTCTTCGTTTTTGCCACCGGTGCCGATGGCTTTGACGACGCCCTGCTGGGGCTTTTCTTTGGCGCTGTCGGGGATAATGATGCCGCCGACTTCTTGTTGGCCTTCTTTTTTCGGTTCGACCAGAACGCGGTCTCCGAGGGGTTGGAATTTCATACGCATGTACTCCTTGTTTTTGTGTTTGCGTTTGGGTTGAGGGAATGAAAACCGCCCGCCGCACCCAAGGGGAGAAGCGGACGATTTCGGTTTACAGGGGTTTATTTTTCGTCGTCCACGACTTCGGCGTCGATGATGTCATCGTCACTGTTGTCGCTGCTTCCGGCGTCGGTATCTCCGCCACCGGCGGCGCCCGTGGCTTCTTGTGCGGCCTGGGCCTGACTGTAGAGGTCTTGGGACACGGACTGCATTTCCGCGTTCACCGCTTCGATGGCCGCTTTCATGCGCTCGGTGTCGTTGGACTCGATGGCTTTCTTAAGATCGTCGATTTTCTCTTGGACCTTGGCCCTTTTGTCGTCGGCGATTTTGTCTTCGTTTTCTTTCAATAGCTTTTCGAGTTGGAAGACGGTGGAATCGGCCAGGTTTTTGGTGTCGGCGGCTTCCTTGCGCTTTTCGTCCTCGGAGGCGTGCTCTTCGGCGTCGCGGACCATGCGGTCGATGTCTTTTTCATCGAGACCGCTGGAAGCCTGAATGGTGATCTTCTGCTCCTTGCCGGTGCCGAGGTCCTTGGCACTGACGTGGAGGATTCCGTTGGCATCGATGTCGAAGGTGACTTCGATTTGCGGGGTGCCGCGCGGCGCCGGGGGAATGCCGTCCAAGGAGAAACGTCCGATGGTTTTGTTGTCGTTGGACATTTTCCGTTCGCCTTGGATCACGTGAATGTCCACTTGCGGCTGGTTGTCGGCGGCGGTGGAGAAAATCTCCGATTTCTTGGTGGGAATCGTGGTGTTGCGTTCGATCAACGGAGTGGCGATGCCACCCATGGTTTCGATGCCCAGGGTCAGCGGAGTGACGTCGAGCAGGAGCACGTCCTTGACGTCGCCCTTGAGCACGCCGCCCTGAATGGAGGCGCCGATGGCGACCACTTCGTCGGGATTGACCCCTTTGTGGGGATCTTTGCCAAAGAACGCCTTCACTTTTTCCTGCACCAGGGGCATGCGGGTGGAACCGCCCACGAGCACCACTTCCTTGATGTCACCGATTTTGACGCCGGCGTCGGCCATGCAGTCTTTGACGGGTTTCATGGAACGTTCGATGAGCGTGTCCACCAACTGTTCCAGCTTGGAGCGGGACAGGGAGATGTTCAAGTGCTTGGGCCCGGAGGCGTCGGCGGTGATGAAGGGCAGGTTGATGTCGTAATTGGTGGAGGAGGAGAGGGCAATTTTGGCCTTTTCCGCTTCTTCCTTCAGGCGTTGTAGGGCCATGGGATCCTTGGAAAGGTCGATGCCGTGTTCCTTTTGGAAGCTGTCGGCCAGCCAGGAGATGACTTCCTGGTCGAGATCGTCGCCCCCCAAGTGGGTGTCGCCGTTGGTGGCTTTCACTTCGAAGACGCCGTCGCCGATTTCCAGCACGGAAATATCGAAGGTACCGCCGCCCAAGTCGTATACGGCAATGTTTTCCTCGGTTTTCCGGTCCAAACCGTAGGCCAAGGAGGCGGCGGTGGGCTCGTTGATGATGCGGAGGACTTCCAAACCGGCGATTTTGCCCGCGTCTTTGGTGGCTTGGCGTTGGCTGTCGTTAAAATAGGCAGGGACGGTGATCACCGCTTGGGTGATTTTTTCGCCCAAATAGGCTTCCGCGTCCGCTCTGAGCTTCTGCAAAATCATCGCGGAAATTTCCGGCGGGCTGTAGGTTTTGCCATTGGCTTCGATCTGGGCGTCGCCGTTGGAGGCTTTGCTCACTTTGTAGGGAACGTATTTCAGTTCCTTTTGCACTTCGTCGAAACGACGCCCCATGAACCGTTTCACCGAGGCGATGGTGTTGATCGGGTTGGTGACGGCTTGGCGTTTCGCGGCTTGGCCGACCAGTCGTTCGCCGTCTTTGGTGAATGCCACCACGGACGGGGTGGTGCGCGCGCCTTCCGCATTTGGAATGACGACGGGTTCGCCGCCTTCCATGACGGACATACAGCTGTTGGTTGTTCCTAAATCAATTCCTAAAACTTTGGACATGATGTGTTTCCTTTATTCAATGGGTTCGCGTAAATTGTTGGTTTTCCTTTTAGCAACGCCCATGCCAAGACGGGAGGCCTTATGGATGAATATTTCATAAAACATTGGCGTGTAAGGCTAAATGGAATATATTCAGTCTGGGATGTGTAAAGAGAAGGGGGCGATTGTGCCACAATGGCGCAACCTGTGACAGAAGGTTGTGCCAATTTGATTTTTTTTGCTTTTTTCGTGGAGACGCGAGCGGTATGAACCGGGAATGAATTTTTCCCATGACAAGTTTGCTTCAGCGGACCCAGAAAGGATGTACTACGTTTTCGCGGAACAAAGCAGCATGGCCCGGCAAATTTTAAAGGGCGCCTTTGACCAGGCAGAGACCCGTGGCACCGATGCCATGATCCTGCTGGGGAAAACCCGCAAAGAAAAACGGATGCTGGATCCGGAAATTTCGGGGTCCATTTTGACGTCGTGCGTCCGCGAGAACATTCCGTTTTTCCAATCCTTGCCGCATCCGCTGATCAACACCAGTAATCGGATGGGGCCTTTGGAGGGCGTGGGGAATTTTCTGAATGATGATCGGGAGGTGGGGAGAATGGCGGCCCGTTATTTATTGGAGCGTGGTCACACATCGTTTTTGGTCACATGGATTAAAGGCGTGACCGTTCATGAGGAGCGCATGGAGGGCTTTGTCGAGGTCATTGAAGCTTCCGGTCATTCGCTCAGTCTCTTTTCACATAATTATAAGGCCGCCGACCCCCGAATCGACACCCATTGGAAATTTCTACATTTCCTTCGCGAGGTATTTCGTGCGCCATTGGAAACTTTGCCTTTGGGTGCCGGGGTTTTTGCCACCAATGACGAAGTGGGCGTGTTGATCCTGCAAGTGATGAAACAATTTTACCCCGAACATTTGATGGCCTCGGGCGTTTTGGGTGTGGACAATGCCGCCGGTTACGATCAATATTTGGGCGGATTGCCCGGCCTTTCTTCCATTGTGCCCGCTTTTCACCAATTGGGGGCGGCGGCGATCGATTGGCTCTTGGATCATCCCGGACCGGAAGGGAAGGAACGGGTGGCCTCGCTTTCCAAACGGTTTGCACCCGTGAAGGTGATTACCCGGGAATCGACGGCGGCGGGCGCATGCGAAGATCCCGTCACCTCGCAAATCATTCGTTGGGCGTGGGTGCGCATTCAACGCGGTGAGTCCGTTCAAGTCAATGACATGGCCAAAGCCCACCGGCAAGGCCGTCAAACCTTGGATCGGAAATTTACAGAACATGTCGGGACCACCCCGGTGGAATTGCTGGCCCGAATGAGATTGGATTTGGCCCGGGAATTGTTGCGGGACAGCCATTTATCCATCGCGGAAATTTCCGCCCGATGCGGCTTTTCCAAGCAGGATGTGCTTTCGCGGGCCATGCGCCGGGCCTATGGATACACCCCGCGGGATTATCGCCAACAGCATAGTCTCAAATCATCAGATGGCGGGTTTTGAGTTTTCGTCCGATTCTTCGGCTTCATTCTTTGGATTGAATTTGCGGGAAAGAAAATGTGCCCCCACGCTCAGCAGCACCAGTACGCTTACGGCAATCACCAAGGTGGATACGTCTTGGTCGAAGACGGACTCTCCCAGCAGAATGAAGGGAACCGCATAGGTGAAGGAAATCGCCATGGACAGGCTGAAATAAATGGGGAGCGACACCCCGGCCAAACAGAGAAGGTAGTTTTTCACGAAATTCGGCATGGCCGGCACCATGCGGACGAGGATAGTGAAGCGTACGCCCCGGTCGTTGCCGATATTTGGTAATTTGTGTTTGGTTTTGGCCAAAATCTTTTCCACGACGGGCCTCAGACCGCTGGCGGTAATCCACCAGGACAGCATAAGATTGGCTGCCAGGGCGATGGCCGTGCCCACCAACGCCACGGCAATTCCGTAGGTGGCCCCCGCAACCATGAAAAAAGGCGTGGTGGGCAGACCGATCAAGGGCAAAAAGGTCAAAGCTCCGAAAAAAAGATGCGGCGGGGCGGTCTCTTTCCACGCCCGCAGGGCCTCCTGGTCGATTTGCCGGCCAATGGCATAGAGTCCGCCCAAGAACATCAGCACGGCGATGATCTTGAAGAAGCGTTTCCAATTGGAATGGATTTTTTTCATTGATGTGGACATCTAACCCGATGAATGCGGAAAAGCCACGTTCAAACTTGTCTAATTTCAGAATTCAGGCAAGGGGGCAACCATGCAAAAATATCCACCTTTCCTTTCTTCTTTTCCGAAAATGGCCCATGGCGGCGATTACAACCCCGAGCAATGGCTGGAGTCGGTCCCCGATATTCTGGACCAAGATATTCGGTTGATGCGCCTGTCGGGATGCAACACCTTCTCGGTCGGGATTTTTTCCTGGGCGAGGTACGAACCGCGGGAAGGGGAGTTTTCATTCGAGTGGATGGACAGAATTCTGGACCGGTTGGCCGCGGCGGATGTCAATGTGCTCCTTGCCACACCCAGCGCGGCCATGCCCGCTTGGATGCGTCAGAAATATCCGGAAATTTCACGGGTCAATCGTGACGGAGTTCGTGAATTGCAACCCGGACGCATGGATCATTGCTTTTCCTCGCGGGTGTTTCGTGAAAAGGTCGGGGACATCAACCGGCGGCTCGCCGAACGGTATCGAACCCATCCGGCCGTGAAAATGTGGCACATTTCCAATGAATACCAGTCCCTGTGTCACTGTGAGCAATGCGTGGAGGCTTTCCGGGCTTGGCTGCGGACGAAATACGGAACCCTGGAAAATCTCAACCGGGCCTGGTGGACGTCGTTTTGGGGGCAGTCGTTTCAGGATTGGGGGGAAATCAATCCCCGCAACCGGGCCTTGGACGGATCGAAATTGGACTGGAAGCGCTTCCAGACGGATCAAATCGTGGATTTCCTGAAACACGAAATCGCGGCCCTGCGGGAAGGGGGCGCCACCCAGCCGGCCACCACCAACATGATGAGCCTTTGGCCCACCGTGAATTTTCAGCGTCTGGCCGATACCGTGGATGTGATCGCCGATGACTGTTATCCGGTATGGAAGCAAAATGGACGCGACGAGCAAACCGCGGCCAGCATTTCATTCGTGCACGATTTGCGCCGCAGCATGAAAGGCGGACGGCCTTGGGTGTTGATGGAATCCTGCCCCTCCGTGCCACAATGGCACAACCCGCCGAAACTCAAGCGTCCCGGCATGGCCCGCATGGAAATGATGCAGGCCGTGGCCCACGGTTCGGATGGGGTGCTGTATTTCCAATGGCGGAAAGGACGCGGCGGACACGAAAAATATCATGGCGCCGTGGTCGATCACGTCGGCCATGAACACACCCGCGTTTTCCGGGATGTTTCCGAAATCGGCAACACCCTTGCCAAACTCGACGATCTGGTCGGGACCACCACCCCCGCCGAAGTGGCCTTTGTCTACGATTGGGAGGTCCGCTGGGCACTGGAGACTTCGGCCGGGGTGTTGAAAGACTCGGCGGTGGAGGACGATGCCTACACCGAAACCGTGAAAGCGCATTATTTCCCCTATTGGAGCATGGGCGTTCCCGTGGATGTGCTGGAAAGCCGGGCAGAATTTTCAGGATACCGTCTCCTGGTGGCGCCCCGTTTGTATCTGCTCCTTCCGGGGGTGGCCGATGCCCTGAAAACCTTTGTCGAGAACGGGGGCACCTTGGTGTTGAGCGCTTACTGCGGACAGGTCAACGAAAGCAATTTGTGTTTCACCGGGGGTTGGCCAGGGGACGGTTTGCGGGAGTTGTGCGGCATTTGGGTCGAAGAAACCGACCGACTGTTGCCCGAAGACCAGCAAAACCTCACGTTCGCCGATCCGCGATTTCCCGCGCTACAGGGTGAATGGTCCGCCGGACCCCTTTGCGAGATTCTCCATGCCGAAGGCGCGGAAGTCCTGGCCACCTATGGCGCACAGTTCTATGCGGGAACCCCGGCATTGACCCGCAACGCGTTTGGAAAGGGCGAGGTGTGGTATCTGGCCACCGATGTGGATCCCGATTTTCTCCTCGGTCTGCACCGCGAATTGAAGAATCGTCTGAAACTTAGACAGACCACCGGGACGGATCTGCCTCCGGGCGTGGGCGCCACCTGGCGGACCGACGGGGAAAGCGAATGGGTTTTCCTGCAAAACTTTGGCACCGATTCCGTGGAAATTTCCCTGGACTCCCGCCCGCACCGGGATGTGGAAAGCGGCGAGACCGTTTCCTCTCCCCTGCACCTCAAGCCCGTGGAAACCCGGATTTTGCAGCGAAAAGCGTAAAGGTTGGATTTGTGATCGCGCCACACGCCGCCTTGTGTAAGATCCAGAGGCGTTACCCCTGTATATTTACGGAATGGAGGCGGCAAAAATGAAAAGGATTAAAACGTTTTACACCCCTGTAAACACTGCATAAAACTTATAATGTTTAAGTTTAACTTTTAAATTAGTTTCATTTTTACCTTTACAAAAATACCGATCCTGTGTTTAATATTCATAATGCGCACGCTTGTGGCGAATCAATGAAACGAAAAATGACAATGCAGGAGAAAGTAAACATGAACGCAAATCATAAACCCTTGAGGGGGGGGGGCATTACATAGATTACACTTGGCTAGCGCCTTCGCCGGTGTTTTTCTCCTCTGCTTTACACTCTCCGCAACCGCCCAGTTGCCTCCTCCGGGCGTTTTTCATTCAGTTGATTTTGAAGACACGGATCAAACCGAACTTG
>JAFIGC010000048.1 GCA_020831635.1 Verrucomicrobiota bacterium
TGTTACTTATATGTAGAGGTTTGTGCGGAATTAGCCCGTGAACTTCAGACTAGGGAATAAGGGGTCTATCTAATCGCAAGCAGTCGGTCGGCCATACGTTCCACGTATTCCCGCCTCACATCCGGCCTGAGGAAGGAGCGGGCAACAAGGAGTTCGACCTGCGGCGCGCGGTGGGCAAAGTCGTCAAGAATCGAACCCGCAATGGCAGGTGACATTCCGTATCGCTCGGCGAGCAGCAAGAAATCGGGCCGACCGTAAAAGCCGTTGCGGGCATGAAAATCCGTTTCGGTGTCGTCGAAGAATTCGAGCGCACAGCGGGGTTCGTTGGGCAGATGGAGTCCGGTGCAGAGAAGATCGTAGGCGGGACTGAGTACATGATCGCCCAGTTCCGTTTGCAGGAGGGAAAAGTTTTTCAGGTGCGCGTCTCCGTTGGAGAACACGTAATTGAACACGTGTCTGCGGAAGAGATCCTCGATGAGAACCGAATAGGCCGGGCAAAATGCGCGGAGAATCCGTCCGGTTTCCTCGAGGCTGCCGTCGTACTTGTAATTGCGTCCGTGATTCGCCTCGCTGCGATTGGAGAGCTGGCAAAAATCTTCCTGGGGAATGCGCGACCCATCCGCGCGGCGGTCAAATCGTTTGACCAAATAGGCGGGTTCACCGTCCGCCAACTCCACCAGCGCGCAAGGGGGGACCGGAATACCGAACACCTGTCCGGCAATGCACAGGGTGAGATGTTCGTTCGCGGGAACCTCATCCAGGTGTCGAAGCGAGGCGAGGCCTGGAATGGGTTTGAGAAGAAAGGTGCCCTCGGTTGTGGCGAGTGTGAGCCGTCCCCGGGACAAACGGAGGGAAATCTTGTCCTGCACGCCGGATATGGAGAGTCGTCTCGCTTCTTCGGCCCGGTAGGTAATGACCTCCGCCCGCGTGAAAGAAAGGCGGTGGGGGAGCACCGAACGTCCATCCGTCAACCGCCGCACGGCGGCGGGAGAGAAACCATCGTGTTCGATGGGTTTCAATGTGGATCGGCATGAGAACATCAGGCGGACTCCGGATGCACGGTGACAGCGCCGATGGTGTCGTTGCCTGCCGTGAGCAGCAGGCGCCCGAACGCATCTTCTTCATCGATTCCCAGTCGGCGGCACTGCTCCGTTTTCAGGCTTCCTTCCGCAAGCAGGCCCGCAAAAAAGGGAAACAGCGTCTCGGATTGATACGGGGCGAGCCTTTTGGGAAGGGTCAGACTGACAGGCGGCGCCATGGGGTCGGCCAGGTACTGATCGAAATACGTGAAACAGTATCCCCCCGCCGTCTCTTCGAGATGCCCGGCCTCACGTCCCAACATCTTCACCGTACCGCTACGCATGGTCGGACTCCGTTGACTTCAGCCCGATTCGCAGTTCCAGACCCAGCGGGTCCAGCACTTTCGAGAGCGTGGAAAGAGTGGGATTGCCCTTGCCCGTTTCCAAGTCACTCAAAGCATGCAACGACACGCCGGAAAGACGCGCCAGCGTTTTTTGGTCCACCGAAAGCTGCTCTCTCCGGCTTCGAATCGTTTGTGATAACGATATATTCATAAAAATGAATCTATAACGTGATTATCGAAATTACAAGAAAATAATATGCTGAATATTCATTTTAATGAATATTATAGATTTATTTTAAAAAAAAGGGCGGTGGTTGCCGGATTCCCGTGGGAATCCAAGACAACACACCGCCCCATTCGCTTTTTGGCTTTTCTGGGCTTTACAGAATTTCGATCGCGTTCACGGTCATTTCGTTGTTCACCTTTTCGACGCCTTTGACGTCGGACACGGTCTTGCTGACCAGCGCTTTTTCGGCATCGTTTTGGGCGATGCCGGTCAGGGTCACTTCGCCTTCGCGGGTGACGACTTTGATGTCCGATCCACGGGTGGAGCGATGATTTTTCAAGACCAACCTGACTTGGGCGGTGACTGAGGCGTCATCGATCCGTTCGCCGGGAGTGCGCCCTTCCGTCACGGGGACGGTGGACACGGTCATGTTGTTCACCACCGAGGTGACTCCGTCAATGTCGGCGGCATGTTCGCCGGTCAGGTCCTTTTGCGCCTGGGTGGAAGCTTCGCCAGCCAAGGTGACCACGCCGTCTTGTACGGAGACGTCGGTGTCGCGCATGGCCACATTCCGACGAAACAACAAGCTCAAACGCACCTTGCGTTCAATCCACTTGTCGGATTTTTCCATTTCGGCATCGGTCTCGGTTTCGAGGGTGTTGACCACGCGGGTCACGCCGTTCAGGCCCGCGGCGGTGGCTTCGGCCAGGTTCTTGTTGGATTCGTTGGCCGCGCTGCCGCTCAAAGTGACGACACCGTTTTCGGCATCGATCTTGATGGAATCATCTTTGAGGTGGGTGCGGTACACGTAGGTTGTTTTGAAAGACGATTCGATTTGATCGTCGCTCACAGCCAGGCCTGCCGTTCTTTCGCGTCTCGCTTCATCAACGCGAACACTGCGTTCGGTATTGCGGGGGATCGGCGTGCCTACGGTCATTTCGTTGTTCACCTTGTCTACGCCATTGATGTTGGACACCGTCTGGGTGACCCGCGCTTTGTCAGCATCGTTTTGCGCGATGCCGGTCAAAGTCACTTCCCCTTCACGGGTAACGACTTGAATGTCCGACCCGCGGGTGGAACGATGACTAGTCAAGACATGTCTGACATGTGCGGTCAAGGTGGCATCGTCAATCCGCACGCCGGGCGTACGCTCGTCGTTCACGCGATCACCCGAAACGGTAATGTTGTTTTTCACGGATTTCACACCGTCAATTCCAGCCGTATTTTCAGCGGCAAGCGTTTTTTGCGCCTGGGTCGAGGCAACGCCTCCCAGGATGACAGCTCCATCATTTACAGAGACGGTGGTGTTGAGAATGTTCAGATTCTGATGTAGGGAAAGGTTGGATTTCACCTTGCGCTCAATCCAGGAATCCGACTTTTCCGCAGCCGCTTCCTCTTCGGTTTCGATCATGCTCTCGACACGGACCACGCCGTTCAGACCGGCTGCCGTTTTTTCGGCAAGGCGCTTGTTGGACTCAGAGGCCACGGTGCCTCGCAAGGTGACGACACCGTCCCGGGCATCAATCTTGATGGTGTCATCCTTGAGGGTTGTGCGGTACTCATGGGATGTTTTGAAGGACGATTCGATTTGATCGTCGGCTGCGGCCGCTTGAAGCGGCGGAGCGAAATAAAGGACGCTTGCGGTGACTACCGCGAGGCCCAAATGATGAATAGTTGAATGACGCATAATATGTATTTCCTTGAACTTGAAACGTGTTGTCGGTGAATTCCGGCAACTGGGGCGTACTTTACACCTTTGCCCGTCCTGATGAAATGGGGTGAACACCTACCGCGATTTACGCACAAAGTGATTGCTTACACGATGGAATCGGTGCAATACTTCAATTGGAAAGCGTACAGGTAAGATGACAATGAAGGCTCCAGCCAAACCCCGACCCAAGAAACCGAAAAAATCGAACGTGTCTGCAAAAGCAGTCGTCGCGGAAAAACCGTCGTTTCCGATCGTCGGCATCGGGGCCTCCGCCGGGGGCCTTGAGGCGCTGGAGCAGTTCTTGGAAGAAGTGCCGGACCACTGCGGCATGGCCTTCGTGATTGTGCAACATCTGGACCCGACGCACAAGGGGATCATGCATGAACTGCTGCAACGGGTCACCGGCATGTCCGTCATGCAAGTCAAGGACTGCACCCAAGTGAAGCCAGACTGTGTCTACGTGATCCCCCCCAACAAAGACATGTCGATTTTGCATGACGTCCTGCACCTGCTGCCGCCCGCGGCCCCCCGGGGGCTGCGCCTGCCGATTGATTTTTTTCTCCGTTCGCTGGCCGAAGACCGCCAGGAACACAGCATCGGGGTGATTCTCTCCGGCATGGGCTCCGACGGGACCCTCGGCCTGCGCGCCATCAAGGAAAAGGCGGGCCTGGCCTTGGTGCAGGAACCCTCAACCGCGAAATTCGATAGTATGCCGCGCAGCGCGATGGATGCCGGCTTGGCGGATATCGTGGCCGCGCCCGACGCCCTTCCCGGGAAAATCATCAGCTATCTGCAACGCTCGCCCCTGGTCCAAAAATCCGAGGAGCCCGTGGAAAGCAAGACCCGGGACGCGCTGGAGAAAATCCTGATCCTCATCCGATCTCGCTCCGGGCATGATTATTCCCTCTACAAACGCAATACCATTGTCCGCCGGATTGAGCGGCGGATGGGGCTGCACCAAATCGATAAGATGGAGACCTATATCCTGTATTTGCAGGAGAACCCGCAGGAACTGGATCTGCTGTTCAAGGAATTGCTGATCGGGGTGACCCGCTTTTTCCGGGATCCGGCGGTCTGGGAGCAGTTGGGCGAAAAAGTGATCCCCTCCCTACTGGAAACCCGCGAATCGAAATCGGACGCCCTGCGGGCCTGGGTCCCCGGCTGCTCCACGGGCGAGGAAGCGTATTCCCTGGCCATCGTCCTCAAAGAGGCGGCGGAACGGCTCAAACCGAGAGCCCGGCTCACCATACAAATCTTCGCAACCGATCTGGACCAAGACGCCATTGACAAAGCCCGGCAGGGACTGTTTCCCGAAAACATCGCCTCCGACGTGACCCCGGAACGGCTGAGCCGTTTTTTCATCAAAGAAGATCACGGCTACCGGATGAGCAAGGAAATCCGGGAAATGGTCATTTTCGCCCCGCAGGATATTATCCGGGATCCACCCTTTACCAAGTTGGACATGCTGAGCTGCCGCAACCTGCTGATCTATCTTTCCGCTGAAGTTCAAAAAAAACTGATGCCACTGTTTCACTACAGCCTGAACCCCGGCGGGGTCCTGATGCTCGGCAGCGCGGAGACGGTCGGCAGCGGCGGGGAATTGTTTGTCCCGCTCCACGCGAAATTGAGAATTTTTCAGCGAACGGAATCGACTTTGGGCGCGGTCCCGGTGCAATTCCCGTCGTCTTTCAGCGCCAAACCTCAAACCGACGGGCAGGTGCCCCCGGCTTCGAAAATGCAGGGCAGCCTGCAGACGATGGCGGATCAGTTGGTCCTGCGGAAATATGCCCCGCCATCGGTGCTGGCCAACGACAAGGGCGATATTCTCTATATCTCGGGTCGCACCGGAAAATATCTCGAGCCCGCCGCCGGCAAGGCCAACTGGAATATTTTCGCCATGGCCCGCGAAGGACTGCGCTACGAACTCGACGCCGCCTTTCAGAAAGTGCTCCGGCAGAAACAGGGCACGGCCATCACCATCGAGGGACTGAAAATCGCGGATCATGTAGGCGATCAGGGGGTGAATCTCCGGGTGGAACGGCTGGAGGCCGAAGGCCCCTTGCAGGGGCTGGTCATGATTGTCTTCACCGACGTGGTATTGCCGGAGACCCCGCCCCCAACCGCAGAGCAAACCACCCGGGGACAGACCCACAGCATGAAAATCACGGAAATGGAGCGGGAACTCGAACGGGTTCGTCAGGATGCGCGCAGCAACAATGAAGAAATGCAAACCTCGCAGGAGGAACTGCGCTCGACCAACGAGGAGTTGCAATCCACCAACGAGGAACTCCAGTCCACCAACGAGGAACTGACCACCTCGCACGAGGAGATGCAGTCGCTCAACGAAGAACTGCAAACCGTCAACGCGGAAATGCAGGCCAAGGTGGACGAGCTTTCCCGGGTCGGCAACGACATGAAAAACCTGCTCGACAGCACCGACATCGCCACACTCTTTCTGGACAATGATCTCAACGTGCGACGCTTCACCTCGCTGACCACCAAAATCTTCAAGCTCATTCCCGGGGACGTGGGTCGTCCCCTCTCGGATCTGGCCACGGATCTGTGCTATCCCGAACTGGCCGAGGATGCGCGGGAGGTTTTGCGAGCCTTGGCGGCCTCGGAAAAACCCATTGCGACCCGGGACAACCGCTGGTTTACGGTGCGCATCATGCCCTATCGCACCTTGGACAACCGCATTGATGGCGTGGTGATCACTTTCACGGACATCACCGTCGCCAAAACCTTGGAAGCCAAACTTCGGGAACGGCAATCCGTTTTGGAAGACCATGTCGCCAGCCATACCCAAGAGCGAACCAGAAAGCCCAAGCAAACCAAGCCGTGATACGGACGAATGCGCCATCCACCACGGATGTCAGGAATCGAACCATGAAAAATCCCGATCGGGGAGAACGCAAGCCCCCAAAAAGAAAGCAAAACACGGCAAAGAAGACACCTCCTTCCGCCGCCGTGCAAGAATTGCGTCTCCGCGCCGAATCCCGGCTTCAGAAAGGTGAAAAGTCTCCCGAGGAAATCGAGGCCCTGACGTCCGATACCGACACCCGTCGGCTGCTCCATGAACTCCAGGTCCACCAGATTGAATTGGAAATGCAAAACGTGGAACTTCAGGAGTCCCGGAACCATGCCGAATCGTTGCGGGACAAGTATATTGAACTCTATGATTTTTCCCCGGTCGGGTATTTCTCGCTGGATGAAAAGGGCCTAATTCTGGAAGTAAACCTGACCGGCGCGGCGATGCTCGGGGTGGTGCGTTCCGAACTCATCGGCAGCAACTTGACGCGGTTTGCGGAGTCGTCCTGCCAATCCGTCCTTTTCAACCTGCTGGCGAGTGTCTTTGCCGACAGCGGAAAAAAAACAGACGAAATCCAATTGAAAAAGCATGGAGGGGAGCACTTCTGGGCCGGCCTCTACGCCTCCCCCGCCTTTTCCACGGACCACGGCCAAAAAGTCTGTCGGATGGCTATTTCCGATGTCACCGCGCATAAAAAGGCGGAGGAGGCCCGGCACCAAGTAGAACTTCTGACGCATTCCAACCAGGAACTCAAACAGGAGATCGTCCGCCGTCAGGCCGTGGAGGAAGCCCTCAAAAAAAGCGAACGGCATCAAAAGGAGCTTCTGGAGCAGGCCCGTGACTTACAGGGAAAATTGCGAAAGTTGTCCCACAGCAATCTGCATGCCGTGGAAAGGGAACGAAAGCGCATCAGCCGGGATTTGCACGACGATGTGATCCAAACGTTGGTCGGGATCAACTTCCATCTGGCCGCTTTGGCGGAAATGCCCGAGATCACCGCGGAGATGCTCAAAGAAAAAATCGTGCAAACCCAACATCTGGTCGAAGCCTCGGTCAGGTCGATTCTCACGTATGCGCTGGAATTGCGTCCGCCGGGGCTGGATGATCTGGGCTTGGTGGTTTCGTTGAACACTTTTCTCAAAGATTTCATGAAGCGTACCGGGATTGAGGTGGATTTCAAAGCGAATGCCGACGAAGACCAACTCGGCAGCGACCAGCGGATCGCCCTGTACCGCATCGTCCAGACCGGGCTAGCCAACGTCATGGAACATGCGGAGGCCTCCCGGGTGGAACTGCGGATTTCCGAAACCGCGGACGAAGTCAGTCTGCAAATCACGGATAACGGCATCTCCTTCGATGTGCCGGGGCATGCCGCCCTGCGGTCGGGCAAACACCTGGGCCTGATCAGCATGCGCGAGCGGGCCGAGATGATGGGCGGGACGTTTCGGATCGAATCCCAACCGGGGCAAGGCACCTCCCTGTATGTCCGCATTCCGATCACTGGCAACACCGGCGGTACGGGCGGCACGGGCGAAGAAGATCCCGCGGAAAAATGATCCGGGAATTTTTTTACACCGCCGCACGATACTGCAAAGGGAAAACCACTCGAAAAGTGGTGCCGGATTCGGCGGAGCTGGCGATTTCAAGGCTCGCCTCCAGCAACTCACAGAGACGTCGAGCATTTCGGGAATGTGGTCGAGGAATTGCCTGTAGGAGAGGGATCGTCCGATGATTTGATCCGGGTCGCAATGTCTTCGTATTGTTACTTGCGACGACTGAGTTTGCGCTTTGGCTCATCGATCGGTCGGCGACGGGTGGACTCGGGGAGCTTGAGCAAGCGCTTCTCCATGCCATCGTAGAATATCTCTGCCGTGCCGCGGATTTCTGGCGCGATGTTCTGCAAGGCGCGTTTATCTCCGATCTGCAAGGCACGCAAGGCCTCGACCCAAGGACGAAGCCGTGAGGTGGTGTTGCCGAGTTGATCCAAGAAACGGATCAGGTCCGCACCGTAATTGAGGTGAATGAGCACGGCACTCGCGCGCAGCCAGTCATCGGTGTTCGTCATGACAAAACCTTCGGTGCGGAGTGCGAGGGCCTTGGACAGTTCGTCGCAAACCAAGCCCCAGTTCGAGTCATAGGCGGCAAAAAGGGCTTTATGGAGATGTGTGGTGTCAGGGAGATCGTTTTTAGGCAAGGTCAACAGTTCGTCCTCAAGTTGACGGGCGATGCGGCTGCGTTCGGCAGGTTCATAGAAGTTCTCAAGAAAGCGGGTCAGAAACTCCACCTCTCGGCGCTGTCGGCGGGAGGCATTGCGCATGAGGAACCAAATATTGAAGAAACGCTCGGCGATGAGGTAACCGGTGCGGCTTTCGTTAAAGAGTTCGGTGCGTTCAATGATGCCAATCTTCTCCAGTCGGTCCAACTGGGCACTGATGGTGCCGGAGGCAAGATTGGCGGTGGTATGGTGGCGGGCGTGGGTACGGGTGGCGTGGCTGGCATCCACCGCCATGCCCGTGGCACTGGCGATTCCGGCGGCGGTGATGGGGTCCCAGTGGTTGGCCATGGCGCTGACGATAACCTGCTGCTGCGGTGTGAGTTCCTCGAAGCGTGCCTTATAAAGTGGAGTCACGCGGTCTAGCAGCCCCTCAAGATCGCCGAAAACGCTGGGAGAAAAATCTTCGGCATATAGGAAGAAAAGGGTGATCGTGGTGCGGGGGTTGCCCCCGGTAAGTTGGTGGAGGATTTTCAACCGTTGAGGGAATTGAAGGACGCGATGGCGGATGTCTTCGCGACGGGCTGCGGTAGCAATGTGAAGAAGCAAATTACGCATCTCCTCTTCCGAGAGAGGACGAAGATAATGGACTTTGAACTGATCATAGAACGCGGCACCATAGTCCTGACTTTGGGGCGGGGGGCTGGGACTGGCGCCTACGAGGATCGGAGCACCGGCTCGCATCAGCAGTTCTCGCAAGCTATGCTGCTGGCCTTGGTCAAGCCGCTCGAAGACGAGTTGGAGGTTATCCACCAACAACACGGGGCGTTGGCCATTGGCTTGGGCGGCTTTGGCAAAAGCGGCATAGACTTCATCGGCAAAGGGTTGGTCGTCCTTGGCGGCTTGCACACTGTCATTTTGCAACCGGGCGACGACGGCATCAATCTCAGCCACGGCTTTGCCGTCTTTGGCGGCCTCGCGTGCATCTGCAAGTGAATCGAGGCAGTTGAGCCAAAACTTGGAGAGGCGGTCCACGGCGTATTGCTCCTCGGCGAAGACAAGCGGGATGAACCGCTCGGACAAAGCAGGCTCAGTGCGCAACTCGGCGGAGATACGGGCAAGGAGCATCGTTTTACCCATGCCCCGCTGTCCGACGATGAGATGATGCTGGGGCCGGCTCTTGAGTTTCTCGGCGCTGAGATCGGCCATGATGCGTTGGAACTGCTCCTTGCGAGCGGCGAAGGCCGCTATGATCTTCTCCGGGGAAATGCGCCCGGTGTTGTATAGAGAGATCTCGTGAAGGGCGAGGATGGGAGAAGTAGAGCGCTTCATAAGACTTCCCGACGGTGCCAATATTCGCGGAGGAGAAAGGAACGGAACGTGTAGCGCCTTTTGCTTTCCAATAAATAGCCATCCCGCAGAAGCATCAGCAGGAGTCTCGCGAGTTGTTCCTCGACGACAGCCGGATCTGCCGTCTGGCGAGAGGTCATCAGGGCATTTAAAACTTGGGAACGTGTGCGTCCGTTCGCATACTGGCAAAGATGCCGCAACGCATCCTTGGCGACAGTGGCATCACTTGAGCCAAACTGCTCGCCGAGTCGCTGACGCCAGGTATCGAATTGACTGAGGTTTTCTGGGCGCAATAGCTGAGCGAAGGCCTCATCGACTGCAGCGGCATCGGCTTGTTTGGCTCCAGCATCAACGAGGGCGTGGAATACGACCTGTAAATGGTGCGGCAACGGCCAGCCCACTCGCCGGATGATCAGGGCACGCTGATCTGCGGCTAGGGGAAGGTGGTTGCTCTCGCCGAGGCGAGTGAGAAAAACATCCGCTTCTTCTGTGGTGAGTGCTTCAAGGCTGAGTCCGGTAAGATCGTTGATGGTCTTTCGCAAATTGCGGTCATCCACAAAGCTATCGAGACCGATGCTGCCGAGGAATATCCAGCGAACCTGCTGACGGTACGTTTGCCGCAGAGCCCGTAACCAATGCAGAAGGCGGCTGACGCTTTCGGTTCCATGCTCCAGTTTGCCGAGGGCGAGAAGAAGCTCGGGCATTTCGTCAATGGCAAGCAACACGGGCTTTCCTCCAGCCTCTATTCTGCGAAAAATACTCTCCAAGGCTCGCCCAAGCGTGCTGTGGTCAGGGTCATCTACACTGCCCATTTCCATGTCCATGCCCGCGGCATTGACTTTCATACCGCTCAAGGCTTGGCGAGCCTTCTGAAACGCGAGCGAAATCCGGCTCAAAGCCTCGGGATGCAGACCGGCCTCGTTCAGCCCGTCAACAAGCTTCTCCGCGAAGGCCAGTTCATCATGGCATCCTTCCACGTTCATAAACACCGCCGAGTGCCCGGCCTGTCGCTCCAACTCGCAGAGACGGAGAACCAAAGACGTTTTGCCCACACGGCGTGGGGCAGTGAGCAAAAGATTCGCTCCATTTGCCAACTCACGCTGAAGCCGGGCAAGATCGCGTGGACGATCGAAGAAATCGTCATTTTCAACGGGAGAGCCAGTAATGTTTCGCATGGGTTTCATAATTTCTGAATGTAGAACCCAAATACATCGTTGTCAATATACAATTTGGTATTTATACAGATCTGTATATTTTATCTGTCGGCATGTTCCATTTAGAATCTCCCAGCGTCGGACTCGTCAGACCCGTCCGACCCGTCGGAGGTGGGGCCTTCCGACGGGTCCCACGAGTCCGCGGGTCCGGGCCGCATCGCTTGCACCTCTCGGAGGATGACAATCCGTAATGCACAGTTGACATTCATAAATATGAATTTTTGTAGAATACGATCAGAGCGTGGACAGGCTGCCGCGGCGGCCCGGGAGGGGCCATGGGCCCACGGCGGAACCGTCGGCGGGCCAGACCCTCCCCCGCACGTCCCGATCCACCGGATCCCGCGCGGACGAAGTGTACCCGGCCAGATCGACATCCCAGTCCCAGCGCAGTTCCCCGTCCTCCGAAAGGTCCACCGTCCCTTGGCATTCGCACAGGTCGGCATCAAAGCCGCGCGCCTGCCACGCCGCCACATCCAGCCCCCCGTGACAGACCGTTCGCACCAACACGTTCGCGGCGAACACATTGTCGTCCTCATCCACGCGGTGCGCCGGGGGATCCACGAAAACATTTCCTTCCACCCGGTTGCCCACGCAGGTCACCGGACGTTCGTTGACCCTACGCTGGGTATGGCAGAATAATTTCATGGGTTCCTCCCGCACCCTGCCGATCAAATTGTGCAGGTAGAGTTGGAACGAGGAATCCCCGCCGAAAATGCCCGGACCGTCCACGTTCCAAATCAGATTCCGGTCGACGAGATTGGGCTCGTGGGAGGCTTCCACGAAAATTCCGCCTTGTATGCTCTCGATGTCGCGGATGTGGTTGCGGGTGACCCGCGAGCCGCGGTTGTCCCAGTCGAGCCAAATGCCGCAGGCGCCGCGGAGGTGGCGGATAAGGTTGCCCGCCACCAACGTGTGCCGAGTCAGCAAGAGCTTGATGCCGGCGCACTCGAAATAATATTCGGCCTCCTGCCATCCGCAGTCTTCAATGAGATTGTCGAGCACGCGTGCCTCGGTCGCGCCCAGACAGCGGATGCCGGCGGTGCCACAGTCTTCGAAGTGGTTCCGGCGGGCAATGACAAAGCCCTCGCTTGCCCAACCCCGTCCGGGGTTGCGGGGATCCGCGTCGCCATGCTCGAAGGGATGGTCGCCGAACTCCAGACCGGCGGAGTTGATCCCGCGGAAGCGGCAATCCTCGATGATCCAATGCCCCCCGCCCAGGGTAGAGACGGCACCGGCGCCCGCGCGCAAAAAGGCGTTCGCGCAGTGTTCGAAAACCAAACCGGAGAGGCGCACATACCCGAGCCCGATCGAATCGGGGCAAAGCAATTGCGGACGCACCGCCAACTCGAAACGGTGACGGGCGGGATCTCCGCTTCCGTAGGGGTGGACCAAAAGCGCGGAGCCGTCCGCTTCGAACACATAGGATCCCGGCAGCTTCGGCAAATCCCCGGCATGATGGAGTTGCTGCAAACGCCGTCCATCCTGGAACAGCAGTCCGCGCCGCAACGTGAAGGGCGGACGCCCGGAGACCGGCTCCATCCACGGCATCAGGGCCTCTTCAACCGCTTCGACATTGGCCGCCAAAACCTTCCGACGCTCTACTTCGCCCAGTTCGTCCAAGGCCAGACGCCACACCCGTTGCGAGAACGAGGGCGTAAGACCCTGCGGGCCAAAACCTTCCTCCCAAGGACGCGGACGGATCCAGCCCCCCGGCAAAACACGGGAACCGCTCACCACCACCGTTTCGCCCGGCGCCGCCTCCAGCGAGATCATGGCCTCCGGTCCCTCGCCGCCGCGGCGGACGGCCAGCGCTTCGCGGTACACCCCGGTGTGAACGCGGATCCGCTGCCCCGGCATCACCCGGTCCAAGGCGGCCTGGATGCAAAGCAGCGGGGCGTCCTCCGTACCCGGATTGTCATCGTCGGCATCCGGATGACCCCGCGCCACCACCAGTGTGGACGCGTAAGGGCTCAGGTCTTCCCAAAGGGGGTATTGATGTTTCATAAGCATGAATCGTGACCGGAGGCCGCCCGGGAGTCAAGGTGAATCGATAGTAGTCGCGGCATTACGCCAATGGTATGTTCGTTTCAGAGGGGGGACGCCTCTAAAATAAAAAAAGCTGCACCTATAGATCCACGAGGGGGAATGAGTCCGACCTCCCTGAACCAAGGAGGCAAAACAAAACCTCAGGAAATGCCATGGTACTGATCATGGATGTAAATAGGACCTCGCATTATTCAAATCCTCCATCGACTTTTAGGGTGACGCCATTTTCGGTAACCGTTCTAATCACGGACTCTCCAAACCCATTTTCGCAACTGGCGGATATATCCAACGACAGTCGAACATGCGCACCGGGACTGTTTTGAAGGTGTTGAATGAGTTCTTCGGAAATTCGGGCGACTTCACGTGCCATGCGTACAGGATCCAGTTTGGCGCTTCCATGGTACTCCACGACCTTGTTTGGGGTTTCCGAAGTCGTGTGCAAGATAAACGGAGAGGGTGAACCTTCAAGGTTAGGCACATTGGATGTGGCATCCAAAATGTCCGAAACCCCTTTTTGTTCCCTTTCTTTTTGAAATTGCGTTTCCGCAACAGCAGCCCTCACCACGAGGCCGTTGGACTGAGGGTCCAGCATCCGCATCCCACCCACATGGAGTCCGATATACCTTTCTTCTTTTTCATCGTACCCGTCTGCGTAGGCAAAAGCGTCTTTGGCCCAGTTGATTTGGGAAATGCCTTCGTTGATGGAATCCAAAAGAACATCGGGGGACATGAGTTTCGGCAGGTAGAGATACTTGGCGTAATCCTCGACCAACGTGGAAATCCGCACGTGATCCCCCTCCCTGAACAGCGGAATTTTCTCAAGATGCTCCTTTAGAAGGTGGGAGGTCAGTCTTCGGCAAAGCGAACCCTCCGCGCCCAAGCGTTGTTGCACCCGTTCAGGAATAGAGGCGCTTCCTTTCAATCGGAATTCATTCCAAATCATTTCCGGCCTTCCTGGAATCTGCTCCGGTGTCAGCAACCAACAGTAAGCCTCCCGGAGTCGCGCGGAAATCTCGCGTTCCGCCTCTGCAATTCGGCTGTCCACCTGCCCAAGCTGGTTGTCCCCCAAATCCAATTCACTTTTTCGGGATTTGATCAGGTTCCAAGCCAAAAACTTGCAGACCGACTCCTCCACATGCTGAATTTGGGCACTGTCGGGGGCCACAAAAATCAAGGTGTTTTTGTACTGTCGGGGAGAGGTTCCCCGATTCGCGAGAAAATCCTCCGCCGCCTTACGCGCCGGGGAATTTTCCGTGCTTTTCTGGTGTGGACAATCCGGACGGAGGCCAATTAACCGCGTCATCAACTCATCCGGAATATCCGAGGAGACATCGGGTACAAACGGGGCGCGGTCGAAGATCTTGGCCATGGCGAAATCGCGGTCGAGCCGTTTGCGGATTTCCTCATGCAAAAGGTCGTGCCGTTTTTTCAGCCGTTCACTTTCATCTTCCGCCAAACTGTTCAAACTCGGGGTGGTGGAATACCAATAACGGTTGATGCCGTCTGTATACAGGTAGGTGGCCTGATTGGTGAGCTTTTTCAATGCATCCGAGAAAATCGCGACCGTTTCCCCCGGTTGGACCGTGGCCAGTTTCACTCTGGCTTCGTCCACCCCCTTGTTGGCGGCCCGTTCCAGCGGTGCGGTGGCAAGAAACAAAGAACGCCCCACCCGCCTGGTGGCGGAGTAACGCCCCAACTGGCTGGCGAATTTGCGGTCCACCTGCACGGGCGTGCTGTCGGGTCCATCCACATCTTTATCAATCACCGCCACCCAATTTTCCTCCAGGTAGTTGGCCAAAGCATCCCGAACGCCCACCGCGTTGACGGGCACATGGGCCGGATGGATCATGAGTCCATTGTCCTGATTCTCCCAGAGATAATGAATCACCGCCGCCATCAGGCGCAACACCCCCCGGGTACGCTGAAAGCGGACGAGACTCCCCCAGGAATTATACAATTCATCAAACAATTCAGGATGAATGGGATAGGCGTCCCGCAGGCGTTTTTCGTAGCGCGGATCCAGGGTTTCAGCGGGAAACTCCTGGGCATGGGTGCGATACATGTCCCCATACGCCCGGACCACGGCATCCCGGTGTTTGTACATCTCGGCGGGCAAGGTGTTGAAGAGGCGGCGACGCACGATCTCATAACTTTCCTCTTGGGTCGCGGAACGCCAGGGGCTGTCCTTGCGTCCAACCACATGACGAAGCCGATGCAAGGCCTCCATACCCCGCTGCCCCCCCACCTCCGTCAAATCAGCGTCCTCTTCGCCCGGCCTGTCCGAAGCCGGCAAACTCACCACCAGCAGACAGTTGTCCACAGTGGAAACCACCTCCGTGAGTTCCTGGGCAAAGGTGAAATGCGTTTCAAAACTCCCGGCGGGCAAATCCGCCTCTTCGTGCAACTGCCGCGCATACGCCACCCATTCGTCGATGAGGATCAAACATGGCCCATGGTCCACGAAAAGCTTCCGCAGCGAATCATCCCGGGGCGTCGTACTTGTGCGGTCCGCCTCCGCCACCAACGCATAGCCCCCCGCGCCCCCCAACTGCCAGGCGATTTCACCCCAAAGCGTGCGTACCTTGGTACCGTCTTCCTTGACCGACGGGTCACCGGGCGAAATCCGATTGCCCACCAACACCACGGGGTTTACCTTTTTGGAAAGTTTGGAAATGCCCACTTCTTTCAAGACCCCCTCCAGGCCCGGCAACTCATCCAGCCTTTCCGCGCCGCACAAGTGATACAAGGCCAACATGGAATGGGTTTTCCCGCCCCCGAAATTCGTCTGCAACTGAATGACCGGCTCCCCGCCTTTGCCGCTCAAACGCCGGATCGCGTTGGACAACAAGCGGTGAAGACCCTCGGTAATAAAGGTGCGGCGAAAGAACTCAATTCCATTCGCGTATTCCGGGGGGGCGCTTTCAGGATACTGCGAAACCTGCCACAAATCCGCGGCAAAACGGGCCATGGCCAGTTGACCGCCGGACACATCCTGGTGCGGGGTCACCACTTCCCGCCAAGGCTTCAGGTTCGGCAAGGCGCGTCCTTCCACCGTTACATCCACCGCCTGACGGACCACCTGCCGGGCCTGCTCGCTGTACACCAGCCGCTGCACTTCCTCGGCCATCGCCTCCAACTCCTTCGCTTCAGGGGCGGAAACCGCGCGACACAGACGCGACATGGTGTCCAGCGCCCGAAAGGTGTCTGCAGAGGAGAAACCGTGGTCATGGGCGAACGCTTTCCGCACTTCCCAAATTTCGCTCACATAACTTCGCTCCGCAAAACCCAGCGTGCGGCGGAAGACATCCCCCCAAAATTTGTTCATCACCGCGAGACATGCTTGCGTGTCCCACGTATCCACCTCCGCCTCGAATTCGTATTGGTGGTCGTGGCCGCCAAAACCACGGCGCACCGCGGTAACCCAATCGGTTTTGTAAATCGTGCGCATCTCGCGTTCGATATAAGGCGCGAGCGCACTGCGAAGTAAATGCAGGGCTTCGTCAATACGGGTTCGGTTACTTTTTGCCATGGGATGGATTTCCTTGCTTAGGTTGAAATGGGTTTGGTGTGAAAATGGAAAATGCCCGCCAGATTTTATTTTCGGACATATCGGACCGGCTTGTTCAGTTTTTTGATTTTCTGATCGCGTACGGCCTGCTTCAGCCAGATTTGAAGTTGTCCCTTGGCGACATCCAGCGTTTTGGTGAGTTCGTCGACCGTGGCCGGTTTCTCCAACGCGTGTTGAAGCACGGGCAAAACAGCCTCGTAGATCGGGGACGACTTCTGCTCCAGCTTCTGAGAGGTGCCGTACGTCCCCTTATCCTCCGATAGGGCCTTTTCCCTGACCACCGCGGGTTCGTCGAACAAAGCGAGTTCCATTTCCTCGGCTTTCTGTTTCGGTTTGCGCTCGAGCGCCTTCCGCAATGAGGTTTCCGGGGATGCTTCAGACATTTCGGGAAACGTAACGGCACCCAACTTGATGAGTTGGGGATTGCCCACGGGAACGGAACCCGTCATGCGGACAAACACCGGCCTGCCGGTCTTTCGTTTCAGTTCCTCGGCGGCGCCGGCCCAGGTTCCCCCTTTTTTGTGATCCGAACTCACCACCAAGCCATAGTCGGCCATGGCGTAGATGAGTTTGTTGCGGGCCATGGCGGTGCCAACGGTGAATCTCGCCTCGGGGTGATAGGGCGAAATCAACAGCAAGGTCCCGTCGGAGATGGCTTTCCGCGCCTCGCGGGCCACGCTGTTTTTGAGCAGGTTCTCCGCCAACACCCCGACCACACACCCGCCCGCGTCCAAGGCCCCTTTCATGGCGATTTGGTCCACCCCGCGTGCGCCCCCGGAGACCACAGGCAGACCGCCCCGGGCGCACCAGGCCGCAGCCGTTTCAGTGAACCGTTCCGCTTCCTCGTCAATGTTCCGGGAGCCCACGATCGCCATGCCGCCCCCCTTGAGCAGAGATCGTTCGCCCACCCCGAACAAGATGGGAGGTGCCTGCTCCTTCAAATGATTCCGGTAGCGGGCCGGATAGTCGGGATCGCTCCGGCAAATCACCCAAATATTGCTGCGATTCCACGTCTCGACCGCGAATCCCAGTTGAACACCCCGTTTGAGAAGGGCCGCCAACCTTGCTTCCGGAAGTTCCGATCCCATGGCGGCGGGCTTTACGTTCTCGGGCGAAAGTAAATCCGCCGGACGCAGATTTGCCTGCACAAGCCATCGGACCAGACGATTATACTCCGAAGGTTGCAGGGGCTTTGAATCCGTTTCTTTCCCCAGCCGTCCGCAGAGCAGGAGAATCGCTTTTGCATCATCGCTCATTTTTTCCATAAAATACCTCAATCCATACGTGGGGAGTTTAAGGTTAAGGCCAGAGGGTGTACCACCGGGCATCCCGCCTGCCGGAGCAACGCCGCCGCCACTGTGAACGTCCAGCCCGAGTCCGTCATATCGTCAACCAGCAGGCAGGGATCGGACATCAGTTGGTCCACATCCACACCGAAAGCTCCATCCAGGTTGCGCGCCTGCTGAAAACTGTTGTTCATATGCTTTTGCTGTGGATTGTCCATCGTCTTGGACAAACAAGGTCGGAACGGCAGGCACAGGCATTCCGCCAGACGCCGTGCAAAGTCCGGAACCAGGTCAGGGTGATTCAGAGAGGGAATACAGGTCAGCCAAGTTGGGGCCGGATCAGGGGTCCATTCCCGGAGCATTTCCACACAGGCCGTCACCAGCGAATCGTCAAAATGATTTTGCTCGTATTTGCCCGCCGCCACCATCTGACCCCAACCCGCGTCTCGCCAGAGACAAAGCGCACGGCCCTCCTCCGCGCACAAATCGGCGGTGATGCGCCCCGAAAACTTGTGGATGGGCAGTGCTCCACCGCTTGGCCATTGTTTGCGTGGCTTCAGTGGTTGGTAGCTGCGTTTCAGGAAAATCGCGGCTTGGTTTGCAAGATCCAAATTGTATTCAGGTGATAGCAACGGAGCCTCCACACAACCCGCGCAGCGACCACAGGGACTGGCGGCGGGATCATCCAAGGCCCGGGCCAGAAACTCCATCAAACAGCCCCGGTGTTCCATGTACTCTGTCATCTGCGCCTGCTCTTGGTGGCGAATGGCGGTAATGGAGTCCACATAGCCCTCGTTAATTCGATACGTTTCCGCCACGGCGGTCACATTCCATTTTGAACCGATTTTTGTAACCGGCGCCGGGGATTCCACGGAAAGGAATTTCAACGCTTTTTCGATCTGCCCATGGCTTAGGTTCAGGACCGCCTTCAATTGCGGCACTGACAATCCCCCATCGGTTTGACCGAGCGCTTCCAGAATGGCTTCCACATGTTGCTGCGGCGGAAATGCGTTTCGGATAAAGTAATCGGTGATGCGTTCGTCCTCCTCCCCGTGCAGGAGAATGCCATAAGCTTCCTCCACCGCACGCCCGGCGCGACCGACCTGCTGGTAATAGTGTACCACCGACCCCGGACGTTGAAAATGAATGACAAAGCCCAGGTCGGGCTTGTCAAAACCCATGCCCAAGGCCACGGTTGACACCAACACCTTGACTTCGTTTTGAAGCAGATCCTGCTCCAAAACTTCGCGACGGGGATCTTCGCCCTCAACATCTTTCACGTCCGCATGATAGGCCTCCGCACTTATATCGTTTTTTTTCAGCCACGCCGAGACCCGTTCCGCGTCCCGAACCGTCAGGGTATAGATGATCCCACTCCCCGGCAATGCGGGAAGCGTTCGGGCCAGCCACGCCATGCGAGCCGCCGGACTGGGCAAAACGATATTTTGCAACTTCAGACTTTCCCGCACCAGAGGTCCCCGCACCAACTGAATGCCTTCCCCCAACTGGGAGAGCACATCCGCCACCACCCGGTCATTTGCGGTGGCGGTGGTGGCCAAAACGGGAATATTTGACGGAAAGGCCTGCAGTACCCGCACGATGCGCCGATAATCCGGACGGAAATCGTGACCCCAATCAGAGATGCAGTGGGCCTCGTCCACCACAAAAAGCCCCACCCGATCCGCCACATGCGCCAACACATTCGCCCGAAAGTTGTCATTCGCCAAGCGTTCGGGCGAGATCAGCAGGATATCAATCTGATCGTTTTGAAGCCGGTCCTCAATCTCATCCCAGTCCTCCGTATTGGTGCTGTTGATCGTCTCCGCCCGCACCCCGATCCTCCGGGCCGCCTCGATTTGATTCCGCATCAGGGACAATAATGGAGAGATCAATAACGTAACTCCCGCTCCCTGGTCGCGAAGCAGACGGGTCGCAAGAAAATAAACCATGCTTTTCCCCCAACCCGTGCGTTGCACCACCAACAAACGACGACGGTTCAGCAGTCCGTCAATCGCCTCCCACTGTCCATCCCGAAAATCGACATTGGGCTGGTCCAAGGCCTGCCGTAAATAGGTTGTTGCTTGTGCACGCATCGTGGTTAATTGAGATCCAATTCGGTCTGATTGGAAACGCGGGGCAGATCGTTGAGCTGGTTCACAATCGACGGCCAGGACACCACCAGCGCGTTAAAGGGCAGTGCTTCCGCCGGCCATCGTTTGCTCTCGCTGATTTGAAACAGCAGATAAGCCAACTCGCGGCAGGCTTCCGCCAGGCCGGCATCCACGTCACGGAGGTCCTTCAAAATCCGGGCCGCGTCCACTTCCCCGCCCTGTTTCAAGGCACGGGTCAAATGACCGGTGGCCTCCCACAGGCTCAGTCGCTTGTCCGTCGCCGGATTCCAGTTCACGGGAAGTTCATCCGGTTTCAGCAGCCGCACCTTGCTGGCGGAAGCCTGGAGAATCCCCCCGTCCTGCAAACCTTTCACCGAAACCGCCTGCGCCCGCGCCAAGCCCTCCGCATCCCCGAAGGGACCCGCCTCGTAGCCGTATTGACGGAACCAGGCCACCGCCCAGCGGGTATCCGAGTCGAATTCCGACTCTTGTTCCTCCAAACATTCCGACAGAACCTGATTGATCACCCGCAAGGCCGCCCGAACCGACATTTCCCCGCCCTCGTTTTCCAGAACCCGTCCAAACGAGGAAAACACCGCCATGCCGGGCCCCAGCGCAGCCTGCGCCAAGTCCACCGGGGCGATGTTCGCCTTTTGCAAAGTCTCCACCGCCGAGGGCAGACGTTGGCGCAGTTCCCGCAGGAAGTCCCGTCGGCTGGCGGTGGGCGCTTCCGGGGAACGCGGACGACAGGCCAGCACGATGTAGCTGGCCAGGGCGTTGGAACCCATCGCCCGCATCCGCCACTGCTGGGATGCCCGCACCGGCACCGTGGCCGTGATTTGAAAGCCGCTGGCGTTCAAGGCCTCCAGCAGCGTTTCCCAGCCCGTGGTCAGATTCACCCGCTCGTCATCTTCCGCGCCGGCTTGCTCGTCCGACTGCTTGAATGCGTAATACACCGTCAGCGGAAAACGCGGATCCATGCGCGCCCGCAGGTTGGTGAAGGCCTGGCGAAATCCATTTTCAAAATGTTCCTTGGCCGCCTGCTTGTCACCGTCATGCCGCTCCGCCGCCGCCGTCAGTTCAGGCCCCTTGGGCACCAGCACGGTGCTGAACACCTCCGGATACAAAGCCGCCAGGTTCTTGCGCAGCCAGACATAGAAAAAATCACTCAGGGCCGCATAGCCGATATTATCGTAATACGGCGGATCCGTGCTCACCAGCAAAGGCCCCTCCACACTGTTCACCGCCGCCACCGCGTCCTGCTGTTGGGTGCGGGAAACCGCGTCTTTTCGGCGGGTGATGGTTTGAATACATTTGGTGACATACTCCATGCAGGTTTGATAAGAACCCACGGAAGTCCCCAGCAGATTTCCTTCCGCAAAGTCCCAGACCATGGGAATCGCCTGACGTCCAAACAAATGCATGGGTTTTTCGTTACTTGCTCCCCATCCGCATAACGAATTATTAAAATCCGCACTACGGTCCACGGCAAAGGCGAGAAAGGTGGTGACCGCCTTGGCGTATTCCTCCGCCTGCGCCTCCGAAAGTCCGGTATTTTTCGCATCCGCAAGCACCTGCCCCCGATTTTCCGCAATTGCATCACACAGAAACCCCATGGTGAAGAGTTGGCGTTTGGTGAATAAATCCCGATATTCGTTCAATCCATATAGCGGGGTGTAAAAGGCCCTTCGATCACTAGAAATTTCACCATCGGGACTCCAAGTGGGTTGGGCTGAAAAAGCAATGCTTTCGTGTTCTTGGGGGGTGTCAACATAAACTCGCTTCCTGCCACCATCTGCCACAACTGCAACCAATTGGAATCCCATCTTCCCGGCGCATCCTTCTTCTTTAATGTAAGATGCGGAAATAGTACTCCCCGATAACAAGCAGGTGAAGTTTGAACCACGCCCTTCTTTTGTGCCTGATTTAACCACATCACTATCTTTGGGTGTACCATGTAATATCTTAAAGCGAACTTGGTTTTTTTCGGGTTCTATGTAAGGCTCAAGGTAAGCAAGTTTCCCCTTCTTTGAGCAGAGCCAGTAGGTTGTAAGCAAGGGCACATGGGTTCCACCCACTGTCGGATCCGGACTGCGGACGGTTCGAGCCCATATCCAGGCGATGACTTCGGCCTTCTGTCCCCCAAGGTCTTTTGGAAGTTTGACCTTGGGATAGAGCTGTCCGATCTCCTTGATGGCCTTTTTGCGGATTTGCTCCCCATACCAGGCCACGTCCTTGGCCAATCCGGTCGCACCCTGCCAGGAGCCCTGGATCTGCGCGGCGTCGTCCGGATTCACGGGCGGATGATCCAGCCAGCGCGGCACGATCTCCAACTGGGCTTTGTTGATCATCACCGCCACCGGGTTCAGATCGGAAGCCACGGCGGGAAAACCCAGCCGCTGCGCCTCCAGAGGAATGGAGCCCCCGCCGGAAAAGGGGTCGAGCACGGTGGGGAGTTGACCCTCACAATGTTTGGCCATCTCCGCCCGCGCCTCCTCATAGACTTCCGGCTTTTCGTGCAGCCGGGGTTGCATCATGCGGCGAATAATCCCGTGCAAGCGTTCCCGCTCCGCCTCGATAGCCTCCGCCGTCGCTCCGGCAAAGCGGGGATCCGTTTCCGGATCATTCACCACCGACGCGAACAGCACCGCCCTCGCCGTCGGCAAAGGCAAACGCGCCCACCAGTGATGAATCCCCTTCGGGTGCGGCCCGATCCCCGGCATTTTGTCATACGCCGAAGCGTCATTGATCACATCCAGCGGCAGGGAGACTTCGATAAGTTTTTTGGGGTGGGTCATGATGTATGGGAAAGTGCGGTTTGGATTTCTTTTCGGAATTTACGAAAGGAGCGGCAGATGCCAGATGATTCCAAATCAAGCAGCCGCGTCAGCTCCGGCTGGTCCACTGGTTCGGAATACGTGCTCAGAGGCAAAAGGTTTTGTTTAATCCAGTTTTTACCGGAAAGTTCCTCAGGATGATCCGGGGCGATGAGGCCTTTGCGAAACCTCGCATCCGATGACAGGCTGGGCGCGGAAGCCGCGAGCCAGTTTTCGAACATGCGTTTGGCGATTACCACAGACAGGCGAACATCACCTACCAGAGGATTCGCATCGTTCCGTATGCGTTGGGCCAGGGTGACGGGGCAGTCTCCCTCGGCATCCAGCAAAACCAGAAGAACGCCCGGCTTGCCCCTGATATTTTTGGCCGCCAACTGAAGGGAACGTCCGAATTCCCCCTCGGCCTCTCTTTTTAAAAATCGGTCTCGCTTCACTCGAAGAGGAGGGAAACATTGGAGTGGCCTCGTGCATCCCTCTGCCGCGGCAATTTTCCGTATGAGAATCTCCACGGCCTTTACCTCCCCATGCCCCTCCACCAAAGAGGCAAAACAAATTGGATTCCATGAATCAGACACCGATAAACTCCCCTTGTAAATCTTTTTCACGGTTTTGCCGAAGATACTCTTCGTCAGGGACGATTTGCTGTAAGCGCAGCAACTCACCGGCGCTAAAGAGGTTTTCCCGAATGCTGTCACGACCCACGTGAGACATGGGGGCGATTTCCGATCCATGATGACCCTGGCCGACGGCAAGGATCGCCTCTGGAGAGACCCCTTCCATATCCAGAAAATCAGGGCTGTGAGTTGAGAGCAACACTTGGCGACCCAGCGAAACTTCCTGGAATGCCGCAAGTAAAATACCGGATGCCGCCGGGTGTAAGGCTAATTCCGGTTCCTCAATGGCGATGAAAGGCACATGAACCTCGAAGGAACCCAAATGTTGAAAACAAGCCACCAACACTGCAAAGGCCCGGAGAGACCCATCCGACATCTCTGAGCCCCTGAAGCGTACAGGTTGGGGGTTGCCAAGAAATTTTCGTTCGTCGTCCACGATTTGCCAGAAGTCCAAGGTCTCCATCCGATCCAAATCGACTTTCCTGACATCCACAAGCCCGGAAACAAACCTTTGCAGATAGGTCACAATCCGTTGACGTGTCTCCAGGGACATTCCCCCGAAAACTGACGCCACATTGGATCCATTGCTGTTGAGCATCACCTCGGGGCTTGGGGACTGCAAAGACCTAATGGCTTCGGGACCCAGATTGTAAAAGCCCATGTGCAGCAGCTCATCGTAAAGATAGGTAAACTCGTCAAAGCCTGAAACCAAATTCAGATAAGGGCGATCCTCTGGGACCGGGGGACGAATCACGAAAGAGGCCTCCAGAAGTTTTCCATTTTCGATTCGGTAATAAGATTCACGTTTCTTATGATCGTTCACCCAGCAAGCCTCTTTGAGCAGGATCGGCCGGTTCTTACTGTTTTGGCCCACCGTAAAGCCAAATTTTGCGGACACCCCGTGATCCAATTCCAGGATCATGCTGATGCAGAAACTCGAGATGTCTTCACTGGATCGGTGTAGAACGGAATTCAATCCTCCCCGCACGCGAAGGGCGTGGTCCAGATTGCTGGAAATGATGTCCCTGACAAAACGCAGTGCATCAATCAGGTTGCTTTTTCCCGCACCGTTCGGACCCACCAAAATGCTAAGATCCGTGAGTTCGATGCGGACATTTCTCAAGCTTTTGTAACCTGTAACCGATATTTTGGAGATAAAGGCCATTTCAATCGCCCCCCTCGGTTTCCGCCCCAAACCATTGGGAGTCACAACCCTCCGGCTCCAGGTGGCTGCGGTAGGTGCAGCCGAGGGCGTGGGCGATCTTCACCATGGAATCGAGGGTGAAATTGGTGTTTCCCCGCAGGATCTTGGTGATGTAGGCCGGGCTGCTGTCGATGCGCCGGGCGAGTTCGGTGCGGTTGACCCCCAGTTTGTCCATGCGGGCCACCATTTGCTCGGTGAATTCGAGCACCGCACCCTCCAGTCGGTAGCTGTGGGTGTTCCGCGCCTCTTCCATCAGGCCTTGGAATTCGTTTTTTTTGTTCATGGCTTCTTCATTTAACTTCCAGGTTAAAAAGCAAGTGTTTTCCAGCAAAATCATCCGTTCCTCCCCTTGGCGAGGAGTTTTTTCATGGAGAGATTCATGGAAGCGGCGGAGAAGGCAATACCGTCTGCGAAGGGCTGGTGCACATAAACCGGGGTCTCGGCGGCGCCGTTTTCGATGGGAACAATCACCAGCCACCACTGATCGGGTCGGTTGAGCCCGGTGAGGATCTCGTTGCGGGTGAGGGTGACGGTGTCCGCTCCGGCGGCACGGGCTTTTACCTCCAAAAAACGCAGTTTTCCGGTGTCGGGGTCGAGGGATTCGATGTCGTATCCGACGTGTTCGGCGGAGACATCGCGGGGGATGAAGCCCATCTCCAGCTCGGACGCCATTACCGCCTCCATGCCCAGCAACTCCGATGCCTGGTTGTCCCGGCCATACATGGGGGGCTTTTCCCGCACCACGCCGGGTTCGGCGGTGATTTCCGTAAACCAGCAGGCGGGCACCACCAATGCGCCGCCATGGACCACCGGCGGAGTGGCCATGATGTTCCGCTGGCGGTCCAGCTCTTCGAGACGCAGGCTGAGCCGTTCGGCGAGATCCTCTGCGCGTTGCTGGGCGTTCTGTGAATTCAGTTTGGAACGACTGTTCCCCGCCTCCTCGCGTTCCCGCAATTCGATGGCCCGGGCGTCCCAATAGCGGATTTCGGATTCCAAGCGGCGGCGAACCTGCTCGCGGGTTTTTTCGATCAGGGCTTCGCGTCGCTCCCGAACACCGTCCAAGTGATCCGGCACCAGGTGTTCGATCGCATATTCCACCGCTTTTTCCTCCAGATCGGCGGAGAGCCAGGACTCGTTCAGGAGGGTTTTGGCGTCCTCAAGTTGTTCGGAGGTTGGGGAGGTATAATCCAGATAGGGGGCATAACCCGCGTCCACCAAGCGTCCATCGGGGTAGAGTTCGACAAATTGAAGGAGTCTGGAGAGCACGTGGTTGCCCCCCGACGCCGTGTCCGGCCTTCCATCATGGACCGCGCTCTCCAGGAACAGGAGTAGCCGGGGTTGGGACACGGTATCCGCGGGATCCACGAGGATGGTTCCCTGGCGGAGGGTTTCGCGATGCCGTTCCAAGACCAAGCTGATGGTCGCGTCCAGAAGCGGATGGCCCGGCGCGATAAGCGCGGCGGGCGGGTGCCCATCGACCCGCACGGCTTCTTTTTCAAAGGTGACCCGTTCCATGGCCTTGGGAAGGGGGGCACGAATGCCCACCACCCGGTCGCGCCGGCGTATATCCAAGGGAACATGGCGAATCTCGAAGCGTCGGCTCTCCCGTTTGAGCAGCTTGCCGCCGAAGGAGGAAAACGCTTCTTCAAAAAAGCTCCCGATATAGTGGGGTTGCAATTTACGGGCTTCCGCCCGCTGCATGCGCTCGCAAAGGCTTTGGATGCGCGCCTGGTCGAATTGCTCGGGGGAGATGGCCCGTTCATCCACCAAACGGCGGAGCTTGGAATGGTCCAGATTCTCATCAATGACCTGGTTCAGCCAAACTTCGGTTTCATCGCTCTCATTGAATCGAATCGCCTTGAGCAGCAGATCTTTGAGGGGCGTGTCTTTGAAGGCTTCGCCCAGCACGTCGAAGACGGCATCCCCGAGCGCTTCGCGTTCCGCCTCGATTTTTTGCAACAGACGGAGATACACGTCGCCCTCGCGGGTTTCTCCGGCCACAAGATTCCACAGATGACAGGTCTCCCGCTGACCAATACGGTGGATCCGGCCAAAACGTTGCTCCAGGCGGTTCGGATTCCAAGGTAAATCGTAATTCACCATCAGGTGGGCCCGTTGAAGGTTGATGCCTTCTCCGGCGGCGTCGGTGGCGAGCAGAATCAGGCATTCCGGGTCATTCGAGAACATTTCCTGGATGGCGCGACGCTGTTCGCGGGTTACTTGTCCATGAATCACCTGGATGGCGTCCGCGCTGGGAACCATGGCCAGAAGTTTTTTGCGCAGATAGTTGAGGGTGTCGCGGTGCTCCGTGAAGATGATCAGCTTGCGTTGCCGTCCGTGTGCGTCTTTCATCTTGTCGTTTTTATGAAGGGCGTCGGCCAGTTTGATCCACTTGCTGTCCGTGCCTGCATTTTTGACCGCCGCCGCCTGTTTTTCGAGACTTTTGAGGGTGGCGATCTCTTTTTCCAGTTCGCCGATGGTTACCGATGCGGTGGCAAGGTCGAGAATCCGCTCCTCCATCTCCTCGAATTCATGGCCGGGCAGATCCTCAATGTCCTCCACCGCTTCCTCGTCCAGATCCGGTGCGCCGGTCAATTGAATCTTCCGGAGTTCCGCGCCCCTTTTGAGGATTTTCTCCTCGCGGACCCGCTTTTCCAGCCGTTCGCGGCGGCGGCGAAGGGATTGGTAAATGGCTTCGGGGGAAGAGGCCAAACGCCGTTGCAGAATGGTGAGCGCAAATCCAACCGTGCCTTTTCTGCCGCTCTCCATGTTGTCGGCCCGGTTGAACTCCTCGCGAACATACTCCGTGACCGCCCGGTAGAGTTTCGCTTCCTGGTCCGAGAGCGTGTACTCCAGCGTGTAGGCGTAGCGGGGCGGAAAAAGGGGCTTGCCTTCCATGGTGACCAACTGCTCTTTGACCATGCGCCGCATCAGGTCGGAGGCATCCACGCTGTGCACGCCGTCCCGCATGCGGCCCTCGAACCGGTCTCCGTCCAACAGGGATAGAAAAAGCTGAAAATCCTCGTCTTTGCCATTGTGTGGGGTCGCGGTGAGCAACAGAAATTGTCGGGTGTGCCGGGAAAGCAACTGTCCAAGCCGAAAACGTTTGGTGCGTTTGATTTCGCCCCCGAAATAGGTGGCGGCCATTTTGTGGGCCTCGTCCACAATCACCAAATCCCAGTCAACCTGTTTGACCTTCTCCTGCAACTCCTCATCCCGACTCAGTTTATCGAGCCGCACGAGGCAAAAATTATGCTCCAAAAACCAATTGCCGGTACGGGAGGATTCCTGTCCCTCTTTGGTGAGGATATCAAAGGGCAGATTGAACTTCTGGTCGAGTTCATCCTGCCACTGTTCGACGATGGACCCGGGCGCGACGATCAGGCACTTGGAAATATCGCCCCGGATGACCAGTTCTTTCACCAGCAAACCCGTCATGATGGTTTTGCCGGCTCCCGGGTCGTCGGCCAACAGAAAGCGGAGAGGTTGCCGGGTAAGCATGGTGTCGTATACCGCCGTCACCTGGTGTGGAAGGGGTGTGACGGAAGAGGTGTTCACCGCCACCATGGGATCAAATAAATGCGCCCAGCGAATACGCTGGGCCTCTGCGGCAAGTCGAAATGCATTCGCATCCGCCGAAAGTGAAAGCGTGCGGGATCGACATTCCACATTCAGTCGGTGCTCGTCCGATCGATACAACAGCATGCTGCCCGTTTTCCCCCGGGCATCCACAAAAGTCACGTTGACCGCTTGGGACCCGATCATTTTGGCGTGTTGAATGGATACGGTTTCACCGGGAATCATCCCGCTGACCGAGGCACCCACAATAATGTCTTCCAGCTTAGGCATGAAAACTTTATATCACATCATTCTCTTGTCGACAATGCTTGTGAATGCATGTAACATGACTTTATAGTCATGAATTATCAGATCTTAAACCGAACCGTGAGCTTGGATAGGCTGGAAACCTTCCGCAAGGTGGTGGAACACGGGTCCATTGCCGAAGCAGCGGATCGTGACAGTAACCGACAAAGCCAGTTCAGTCGTCAGATCAAGGAATTGGAATCCGCTTTTGAGGTCCGTTTGTTCGATGCCAAAGGCAAAGAACGCCGCCTGAACGAGAAAGGGCGTGAACTGGTCTTGCTGATCGAACAGTTTTTCGGGGCGTTGGAGGATTTCTGGAAATCCAACACCACGGATGGGATTACTATCAGCATTGGGGCGGGCGAGAGCATTCTTGAAGGGGTGGTCCTGCCTGCCTTGGGGGAATTTGGGCTCACGATGCCGCATGTAAAAGTACAGATGCGAAATCTGCGGTCCAAGGAAGTTGTTGAGCAATTGAGCCTCGGGAGCTTGGACATTGGGATTCTAGTAGGTCCGCCTCAACAGGAGTCTTTGACATGGTCCCCATTGGGTAAAATTCGGTATCATGTCCTGATTCCAAGAACCTTTCTTCGTGTAGGCGTTTCGCAGGCTTTCACGGATATCGTTAAGCATCCGTGGGCTGTTTTAGCTGGGAACGGAAGAGGTCGTAATCTTCTGGAG
Source organism: Verrucomicrobiota bacterium (assembly GCA_020831635.1). Classification (GTDB taxonomy): domain Bacteria; phylum Verrucomicrobiota; class Kiritimatiellia; order SS1-B-03-39; family UBA6053; genus PXAS01. Next base: position 29,097 of record JAFIGC010000048.1, read on the forward strand.
GCGAATCTGAAAGCGATTCATTCCAAAGTACATGTGACTTTCGAAGCCAGTTCGTACGCCCATTTGGCTGAAATCGCCCGCATGGGGTTGGCTGTAGTCTGCGTGCCGGAATGGATTGGTAAAAACTTGTCTGCGGATTTGGTGTCATCCGTCTCTTTTGAGGAACTATCCTCCATGAACAGAGACTTCTATTTGGTAAGCAACCCCAAAAATTCCGATCTTCGGCCTTTAGTTGCAAAAGCGGCACACAATATTTCCCGCATCTTGGATGCTGGATTTTAAAATTGCTTTAAGACAAAATTTTACCCCCGCACCTTCACCTCCACATGATGCTCCCGGCGGTCGTTTTGGAGGTGGAGAGGTTCGGGTTCCGAGGCGTCTTTCGCGGTGGAGGGTGATGTGATAGACGGTTTGCAGGTAGCGATAGCGGACTTTGTAGCCAGGTCAGATTTTGGGGGTCAAGGGGCGGAAGTGGAGGTGCTCGCCCTCTTTGTGGATGCCAAGCAGGGTTACCACGAGCAGGCGGTACATCCAACCGACGGAGTGCTGATCACGGGCTTGCGTCAGGCGTAGCCGGATGGGGAGAAGATTGGGGGAAAGGTTCGTTGTGTGGAGCCTCTGCTTCCGCGGGGGCCTCAACGGGCTCGGCTGAGAGAATCGGGGGATTCTAATGTGGATCTCCGCGGGGATGTCGCCGCATTCCGTTTCCACCACGGCCTTCAGGTGGCCCCCGGCCTCTTCCGGGTCCGTGCCCATACAGAGGTAAAAGCAGTGCCTCCCCGCGGTGGCCCTCCGCATAAAGCTGCCGGGCACTGCGCGAGGCGCGAAGCAGTTCCGAACGCGTAAGGGATCGTTGAAAAAAATCCGTCATCAACATTCGGCTGGTTTCTTCATCCATCCCCACAAGCTGAAACGTTTCACCCGCCTCCAAAAGACTGATCAATCTGCCCGCCGACTGTCCCCCCGCTTTCGAAAGCAGTTCCTCAATCATGTGCGGTGGCATTCCGCCCTCCCGCACCCGGGCCACGGTTGTCCATAAATCCTGAACGACGGGGGAACGGAGGGAAAAGCTCTGTTCCTCCAGCAGACCACGTGCTTCCCGCAAATGCCGGGCGCGCAAATCAAGGGCTTCCAGAATGACCTCATCGCTGACGTTTTTTGCGCGGCCTTCCCGGAGTCGCTCCCAAAGCGGTGCCACAGGAAGTCCCTCCGCCTCCCATACCGCAATCCGTGCTTCCGGGGAGGATTCCGGCGTATCACACCGTATCAGAGGACTCACGAACAAGAGAACCACAAAGCCAATTCGGTACATGATCAGATCTCCAGTATGGCGTTCAAACGACCAAATCCGTCTTCACGGTGAAGTTCCGCAAGGGAGTCGGAAACCCACAGGTGGCCGTCCACCAGAAAGCCGTACTCATGCCGGCCCTCGGGCAAGGTCAGTTCCACCGTCCAGTGACCGGTGGCATCCGGTCCCTGCAAGCGGATGTGTCCGGTTTCCCATTGGGTGAACGAGCCGACCAGTTGCACCTCTTGCGCCTCGGAAGCCAAAAGTTCAAAGCGCACCACGCGGGCCGTCGGCTCCGGCGCGGCGGGCTCCGGCGGCATCTGCAGAAAAAGGGTGAGCAGCAGCATCGCGAGGGCCCCGGCCACCATGGGGGGAGCCCAGGCCAGACCCTCCGGCCACCAGACGGCGCGGCGGCGTACGGGCAAGCCCAGGCGCACCCGGCGCGCAAAGTCTTTCGGGGCGGACTCTTTGAGGCGGGGTAACAAGTCTTCGAGAGGATCATGATCGTTCATATGAATTTTCCTCCTGGAAAAGCGGGTGGTTTAAAAGATGTTCACGGGCCCTGGCCAGACGCATTTTCACGGCGCTTTGTCGGATTTTAAGGATTGTGGCGATGTCGTTCACAGAATATCCCTCCATATATTTCAGGGTGAGGATGGCCCGTTCAGACGCTGAAAGGGCTTCCATGGCATCCGTGAGTGCCGCCAGGCGCGGATCGCGGTCATGTTGCTCCTCCTGCAGCAGAGGGTCCACCTGCTCGCGATCTTCCCGCCGGGTGCGGCGGCGGATATGGTTTTTTGCCAGATTGGCGGTGATCCCCAAAAGCCAGGCTCGAAATTCCCGCACGGGATCAAATTGATGCAACTTCCGATAGGCGCGGATGAAGGCTTCCTGGGCCACGTCTTCGCCGTCGGTCCGGCTTCCGGTGATGCGGCGGGCGAGGTTGACCGCCACGTCTTGATACCGGAGCACCAAGCACGAGAACGCGGAGGGATCTCCCTCCAAACTGCGCTGTATCCATTCTTTTTCATCGGGTTCATCATTCATCTCTTTACCCTCTATACACCGCCCGGCCCGGAAAAGTCACTTCAGAAAAAAATGTGACCGAATTCCTTCACCCGGTGTACAACAGGTAGAAGCACTTGTGAAACATCGGAAACCATTTCCGGCGGTAAGTGCGAAGAACCTCCTGATAAAGGAAAGAAAATGAAACCGAAAATGACACTCGGAATGGTAACGCTCGCAGCAGCCTTGATCTCCGTCCCGGCAATCGCCTCAGCCAACAACGCCCCCCGGGACGGCAGCCGTACCCCGCAACCGCGCCGTGAACAGGCACAGGAACGCCTGCAGGACGGTTCCTGCGGCAAAGAAACCTGTGACGGCGAACGCCAACACAAACGTCAACTGAACCGTCAACAGAAACAGGACGGCAGTGGACAGGGCCGGGGGAACAACCCTCAGGCCAACGGCAGACGCCTCTGCGGCGGCAACGGCGCCCGACAAGGTCAAGGCGCCGGTGCTCAGTAAAGGTCAAGTTCGCAAACCGAATCGCCCCTTGGGTTATCGAACCCAAGGGGCGAAATGTATGAAAGGAGGGCGACTCCCTTTGGGCCCGGTGATTTCATTCGCTTGAGAAAACACACTAAATCCATTGGAAATTCAGGGTATGGGAGCTAGGTTGGTTGCATGAAGTATCTATCTTTGATTCAATTCGGCGTATTGGTTTTCATCGGTTCATTGCTCAGTTCCTGCACCGGGCAGACAGAGGGGGCGCAAATAGGTTTCGAGGACGGCACGTATCGCGGAGGTTTCATGGACGAGGGAACGATTCAAGTGAATTTAGAATTCACTTTGGAAAGCGGTATCGTCACCGAGGCCTCGTTCCGCCACTTGGTGGGAGCGGATCCGGCCTATTATCTGGATGTGGAGGATGAACCCTACCGTTCCGTTGTGCAGCAGTATCATGACGCTTTGCAACATCTGGTCGGCAAACCCTTGTTGGATCATCTGCCCGATCTATACCGCCCTGAAACCATCGTGCGAACAGAGGTGGACGGCTACTCCGCGGCGACAATTCGCAGCAACAAGATCGTCTCTTCCATTCGCGACGCCTTGAATCGAGGCGTGTACAGTTACTAACTCACAAATCGATAGGAAATGTATCTCCCGTTGAACAGGTGGGAGTAAATTACCTGTTGCTATATTCCACTACCTTACGATCACCCGCCGCCAGAACCATAGCGGGGCGGGCTCCCCCAAGAAGGTCATCTCCACGTCCTCGATCGAGACACCGGTAAAAGTGCTGGTCTCGACATAGTCAAACCCGGGCTCGAGAACGGTCCAAGTCTCCAGATCGGTCGAGCCCTCGTAGTGCTCCACCCCATGTATTGCGTTCGGGCGGCGGCGGAAATTGATCGTCAACTGACCCTCGTTGATCGTCATCACCCCCAAATGCGCGCGATTGAGTGGTTCTTCCGGATTGTTGCCCAGCATGTAGTGAATAAAATTGTCGAACTCGTCCCCGTTCGCGTTGAGCGTCTCCCCAATAAACCCGTGTTCGGTTTGGAAGTCTGTCATCTCCATTTCGTAGGCCCCGAGGCTGATGGTGCCGTTGAGGATTCGCGGATTTCCGGCTATATCGGTCGAGTTGGCGGTCTGAAAGGAATCCGTATTGACCCCGGCATTCGTCCCGATCGAGTTGACCCGGCGCCGCAGATCGCCGTAGTTGTTATTATTGGGGTCCTGATCCCAGCCGCTTCCGGTCCAGGGTTGGATGAGAAATCCGGACTGAGGGCCGGTCAATGAATCTCCCCCGAGATCCGAAATGATGATGTCGCTGGTAAAGTTGGTCCCGCTCATCGAGCCCGGGCGGGCACCCCCAAAGTGGCCGGGCCCCGAGATGACAAAATTCTTCCAGTAGAATGAATTAAAGGTCTGCACCTGGCTGCCCGGTTCGACCTCCAAGGCGTACACCGCCGCGCCGGAAAGCACCACAGGCGGCGCGGGCGCGCCGGGGAAACCAGTTATATGAACCGTGCCAGCGGAACCGTTCGCTCCGTCCGAACCGAAGGTCGAGGTACCGCCGCTGCCGCCCTCACCGATGCCGACCCCACCACCATTGGCACCCCGCGCCCCGCCACTGCCCCGGTCATAGACCCAGTTGTGGGCGAAAGTGCTTTCATTCAGCAGCTTAAATCTCGCGTCCGCGAAGTACACCGCGCCACCGATGGCATCGCCCGCCGCACCGGCGTTGCCACCGGCCCCCGAAGAGCCGGTGCTGCCGCCATTTCCTCCCCTGCCTCCATTGCCGAATGTGGAGTCGCCACCGTTGCCGCCATTGCCCCCTTTGCCACGGTTGCCGCCATTGCCGCCCGCCCCGCCGGAAGCAGACGCCACCGTGTTGCCGACAAATACACAATCCTCGATGGGCTGTCCGCCAAAACCCACCAAACCATGAAAAGCCCCCCCTCGCGCGCTGCCGCTGGGACCTCCGTGGCCGCCCGCGCCACCATTCCCGCCGGAAGAGCCATTGCCACCCGCTGTGCCGCTGTCGGTAAAGCCGGTGGTCCCGTTCGTGCCATTGTTTCCCGCGGCTCCGTGACCGCCCCGACCGCCTGCGCCTCCAACACCGGGGCGCGCATGGTTGCCATGGAAGTAAGTTTCCTTCACGTAACCGCCCAAAGCGATCACCGCGCCGCCCCAGGCGTCACCGCCGCTGCCGCCGGCGCTGGCATTCTGCCCCCCCGCACCGGAACTCGCACCATTGGCCCCTTGACGTCCGCCGCCCCCCTGGCCGCCAATGGCCCAGGTCCACTCAAAGTAGCCGCGCTTGAACTCGCCGTCCAAGGGCCCTCCCCCGCGCCCGGGCGGCGGGCCGGCCGGGGGGGCGGGGGCCGGGGGCGGCGCGGGCGGGG
>JAFIGC010000262.1 GCA_020831635.1 Verrucomicrobiota bacterium
TTGCTTACTTCAAAACATTCCAAAGCATGGCTCTCTTAGAAAAATCAGCCGTACGCGTTTAGGGCCTGTTGATTTATTGAAACGAAGAGGTTTTTAACCGCTTAAGGCCGCTAAAAGAACGCTAAAATTAACTTAATAAAATTATTTTAAGCGTGAATTAAGCGTTTTTTTAGCGGTTTCTAAATATCTGCAATGAATAAATCGACAGGCCCTTTACGCGGGACTACGACGCACACTGTCTCTCGCCATCATCAGATGGTTTTCATGACGATACCTGTTGCATCTTTCAACCGCTTAAAGACGCTTAAGGAACGCTTAAAATGCCCTATTTGGTTTTGATTCGCGCAAGATTAGCGCCGATTAGCGGTTTCAATAAACTAAGGTCGGGGTGTCAGGTTGGCCAAGGTTCCGCATCGCTTGCACCCCTTCGGGGCGCTCGGGTGTTTGGGGGCACCTGACCCGGGGCTGCGATCGTTCCTCCCTGACCCCGGGCTAACCGCTGTTGCCCATCCGGGGCATTTTGGAATCCGTCCGCCTCGGAAGATCAAAGACACCAGTCATCATGTTTCAGGCTTCAATTCACAGTGTGTGCCGTCCGCTGAGACAAGGTATGTCTTCTCTCCACCTTCGGCATATCGTCATCTTCCACTCCCCTGAGATTCACCACCCCCCACCCCCATGCCAATATCGGGGGGCGAATCGGAAAACATCAATGGATACTCATTTTTCATCGGTCTTGGTTGGAAAGATGCCACTGCAACTCCCAGGTCCTTGCACCGTCACTACGCGTCGGGTGTTTTATGTTCTTCGCCGTAGTCCGCCGAGGGTTCGTAAACCAAGGGGAATGCACCCGGATCCTGAATCGAACTCAGGGACAGATCCACATCCAATTCCGGCCAGCGCACATGATCCTCGCTCTCTCCGACCACGGAAAAAACTTTGCCGACAGGAGCATCCTGAAACCAGGGGAATTCCTCATAGGAAAGGAAATATTCTTTCCCCAAGTGTAGGAGCCAAATGCCGAAGGGGGATATATCCGTGACCTCAGACACCGAAGCGCTTGTTCCAATGTTGCTGTATTTCATCTTTTTGTTCCCTCACAATTTCTTCTAAAATCTTCAAATTTTTCGCGGAAAGTCCGCGATGATTTGCAAGCGCTATTTCCGGTTCCAGCCAAAACTTGGCTTCTCCATCCGGTGACCGGACATGAACATAAATCCGTGGTTCTTCACGATAAAAAAGAAAAAGCGATAATTTCGGTAGTGAAAAACTGTAGGACTCATGTGTATGGTGATAAACTCGATCATTTTCCCGTCAAAGTCAAGCTGAGAGGGGGTTTAGTCCCGCGTTTAGGGCCTGTCGATTTATTCATTGCAGATATTTAGAAACCGCTAAAAAACGCTTAATGCACGCTTAAAATAATTTAATTAAGTTAATTTTAGCGTTCTTTTAGCGTCCTTAAGCGGTTAAAAACCTATTCGTTTCAATAAATCAACAAGCCCTTTACGCGTAAGTCATCGAGCACCCTTCAGGGTGCGGGTTTTCAGTGTACCATGCCGTTTTTCATGCGGAAACAGGCATCATCCACCGCGTTCCCGGGCCATGAATGGCCCTCTTTGACTATCCGTCCGCGCGACTGCGGGACGGGACTACGACGCACACTGTCTCTCGCCATCATCAGATGGTTTTCATGACGTTTCAATAAACTAAGGACGGGGTGTCAGGTTGGCCAATTCGGGGACGAGTCCGTCACGATGCGAAAGCGGAACCTGAAGGTTCGCGCACTCCGAAGGCGCTTCGCGCGCGAGCGCAGCGAGCCTTTGGAGTGCGGTCGCTTTCGCTGCCGCCTTGGATGCGGTGGATTTGGGGCACCTACCGATGAGATATTTTTGGGCACTTTACCACTCGGAAGAGAAAGGGGTCTTCCTGTCGGATTCGTCGGACATGGCAGCCCCCTCGGAATCTTGCCGAACAACTGGAGTCAATAATCCATTGCACCACTCTAAAAAATAAGGCATGAAAGCAATCATGTCCAAAACATTCTTTGATCATCAGCAGGCAGCCCGGGTGCGAACCCGCTGGGCCTTGTTTGGATTTATGGTCGCGATTTTGCTGACCGTGGTCTCCGTCGGCTTCGTCACCGGCTTTGGGTTGTACGGTTTCTCACAATTTGGAGAGGACGACAGCGTGTTTCGTATTAACGAGCACTGGCAGGCCATCGCCATCGCCTCCGGCACGGCTTTGGCCATCATTCTTATTGCAGGTCTCATCCGCCACGTGCAAATGATGAAGGGTCCTGAACATGTGATGACATCCATGGGGGGGTGGCGGGTGCCGCCGGACACCAGCGACGGCGAACTCAAACAACTGCGCAACGTGGTCGAGGAAATGGCCATTGCCAGCGGAATCCCCGTCCCGGAAACCTATGTGCTCAACGAACGGGGCATCAATGCCTGCGCGGTGGGCATGGACGTGGATCGGGCTGCCGTGGGGGTGACCTTCGGGGCGCTGGCGACCTTTACCCGCGATGAACTGCAGGGGGTCATCGCCCATGAATTCAGCCATATCCTGCACGGCGACATGCGCCTGAACACACGGCTCATTTCCTGGCTCGCGGGTCTGTTCACCATCAGCGAACTGGGCACCATGCTCATCCACTGGGGAAGCGCCATCGCCTCGCAACCGCGGCGCAGCAAGGATGACAATTCCGGCGCGATTGGGCTTGTCTTTATCGCCTTCGGGGTCGCGGTGTGGATTTGCGGCTCCATCGGCCTGTTTTTCGGGAAAATTCTGCAGGCGGCCATCAGCCGTCAACGGGAATACCTCGCGGACGCGGCGGCGGTGCAATTTACCCGCAATCCCGCCGGCATTGCCAATGCCCTGCGAAAACTGGGCAAAGGCGGCGCCCGCGGTAAGTTGACGCACGCGGAATCCATGGAATGCGCCCACATGATGTTCGGCAATCTCAACGCCCTCCGCCTCTCCGGACTGCTGGCCACCCATCCGCCCCTGCCCCGACGCATCCGCCAAGTGGATCCTTCTTGGGACGGCTCCTACCTCGACGCCGGCCCCGTGGCCCTCCGTCCGCAACAGGGTCCGCCGCCCATTCCGCATCAAGCCCGCAAGGCGTTTGCCGCCGGCGCCGCCGCCATGGGCCTCATGGATCAAGTGGGCATGCCGTCTTCGGAAGCCATGCGGGAAGCCCGGGCCTGGCTGGGTCGCCTGCCCCAAACCGTGCTCGACGCCGCCCACGATGACGCCGGTGCCCAGGCCCTGGTCTATCGTTTGCTTTTACAGGATCGGGACGACGTTTTCGAGATTCAAGCCAAAGGGCTCATGGACAGGGAAGAGCCGGTGATTCTCGAAACCCTGCAAAAGATCCTCCAAGCGTTGCCTGAAATCGACGAGGCCGACCGCCTCCCGCTTCTGGACCTCTGCATTCCCGCCCTCAGGGCCCTGGAACCCCACCGGCGGGAAGCTTTCGCGGAACGAATCCGCGAATTGATCGCCGCCGACGGCAAGGTCAACCTCTTCGAACTCGCGGTCCGGCGAATCGTGTTTGCCGCCCTGGAAAGCGAACAGGAAGCGCGGGCACGCCGGGGCAACCGCATCCACATCAACAACGCAGGACAGGAGGTCAACATCCTCTTGTCCACCCTCTCGCGGCTTGGGGCGGACAACCAAAGTCAGGCGGAAGAAAGTTTTGAAGCCGCCCGCAACCGGATGATCGGCTATCATGGCCGCGTCCAACTCGAACTGCTGCCCGCCGATGACTGTGAATTGCAGGCCTTCAATGATGCCTGCGAAACGCTCGCCAAACTCGCCCCCGCCTTTCAGCAACGACTGATCCTCGCCGGGTTGGCCGCCGTCGCCGTGGACGGAGAAATCCGCCCCGCCGAACTCAACGCCTTTCGCGCCGCCGCCGCCAGCCTCAACATCCCCGTCTCCCCCGCCCTCCGCGTCTCCGCGACCGAAGAAACCTAAGGAACGGGAAAGACCTGCGGATGTCAAGACACGGCCTGCGGATGCTCTGAAAAATCTTTTGCTTGGGACCTGCGGATGCCAAGACACGGCCTGCGGATGTTTCCAAACCAATCGAAAAACCTACTGAATCGAATGGCACTAACTTAAGGGTCTTTTGAAACGATTTTTGCGGTTGCCTTGGGCCAGAAAACGTCCCCGGCGGGCTTGTCCCGCCGGAGCGAAAGACCTGTGGCTAGACAAGAATCCCC
>JAFIGC010000263.1 GCA_020831635.1 Verrucomicrobiota bacterium
TGGCGTTGATGTCGGTGGCGGCGTATATTGACCTGAATCCGGTGCGGGCGGGGATTTGCGGGGATCCGATGGAGTATCACTGGAATGGATACGGTGAGGCTTGTGGTGGTAATGCGCTGGCGCGGGAGGGGCTGGAGGCTTTGGTGCGGTTTACGCGGGGTCATCAACCTCGTGGGGCGGACAATGTGCGGAAGAGTCAGTTGAACCGTGAGATGCACTGGACGGGGATTGGGGAGGCGATGGAAAAAGAGCGGAAGCAACGCGCGGCCCCGAAAAACTGGAAGGAAGTGCAGTCGGCATATCGCCTGTGGGTGGTGGCGAAGGGGATGACGCGCAAGGATGATTCCCGGACTACGGAAAAGATACGACAGCGCAAGGGATTCGATCCGGTGGAAGTGATCGCGGAGTATGAACGTCGGGGGGAGGTGCCGATGGCGCGAATGTTGCAACAGCGGGTGCGGTATTTTACGCGCGGGGTGGCCATCGGGAGTTCCGCTTGGCTGGAAGGCGTGATGTCGGAGTATCGGTCCTGCTTTGGCGCAAAACGGAAGAAGGCGGGAAAACGGATGCAGGGTGGATTTTGGGCGGGATTAGAGGCCTTGCGCCAGTCAGAATGACAGCTGACGGTGGACTTCCCAAGCACATCACATCTCCCCGCCATCAACCTCTCTTGGACTTGCATGTGGGAGTTAGAGTGGATCGGAGATTATGGGTCCGATGACGACAGCGTGGGGTTTTTCGTATTGTTCGCAATCGCGGCCAAGGCGCGAATTTGTTCCGAGACAAATCGCGTGAACACAATTACGATAAAGCCAATGATCGGTGAAACGATCACGCCGATAATCCCGTAATCCGTACCGTGGACACCCACGGCTTGTCGGATGGCTCTGGAGGCATCCCCGAAAAACAGAAAAGAGACGAGACTGAACCCGGCGCCGACAATTGCAATCAATGCGCCGAACGCTTCCCCTGCGGTTTGTACAAAATGTGCAAACACCGGTGTGGCGATAAATTCTTCGCTTTCGGCTTTTTGCTTGCCCACATCCTCTTTCCGGGACCACCAAATTTGAAATACGACCCAATAAGCCGCCAAAATAAAGACCCACAGGAAAAGCAGGCCAATTGTCATCTTGGCAGACACGCGGAACATTCGATTGTCGATCATCTTGTAAAGGACGGCCAAAGGCGTCAGCAAGGACAATACAGCAATCAACATATAAAAAATCCGAAATGGCTTCCGAAAAAAATGACCTTGATCGATGTAACGTAAGAAAGGGGCAATAAAGTTGAAAAATTTAGAATTCATCGTGATGTTGGCTCCCAATAGGTTTATGGCGTCGATTTGCGGGTGCGACGACCGCAAACAAAAAAGATCCCCCCCAGCAGAACCATCATGAAGGTGGAGGGCTCTGGAATTGCGATTTGAAATGTGTCGATGCGGATGGTGGATCCGGAGGTTTGGGACGCGAATATCCCGAAACCCGTGATGTCCCCGGAGGGAAGCGAAGCGGCCCCACCCAAGGTGAGTTCTCCAGTGGTGTTTACATTCAGCCAGTCCGCCGTGTAAAAATCCACGGTATGTTTGGCGGCTCCCGACGCAAAGTCCCCCCCTCCCCCCACGTTGGGTGGATTGAAAACTTGGTTGGAGGTTGCGTACCAATTCCCCCCCCACTTGCACGGCCAGCCGATTGTTGGTGTTTCCACTGCTGTTGCCCCCGTACCATGAAAATTCGAGAAATCCGTACTGGCTGGGGTCAAAAGAATATTCGGTTGTGGTGAGAAGGTAATTGTAGGTGTCAAGCGCTTTGCTCCCGAATAAAAACCCCCTGCCTTCCGAGCCTTGAAGATCCGTGCCGGAATTGATCTGTGGGGCGTCCAAGGGACTCCCCACGGCGGCCGCGACGCCAAATTCTGCGGTCACTGCAAGTGTTTCAATGGTCGAGGCTGTTCCTCCCTCCCCCGTCCAACCGTAGGGGCTCGGGTCCACCGGACCCGAAGCGCCGTCGGGCCGTCCAAAATTTTCAGAATAAATCAAGTTCGCGTTCGCAGTGGAGAAAACCAATGAGAGGATTGCGGCGAAAAAGAACGGAGTTGGTTTGCGGATCTTCATAGGATTACCTTCAACATTGAAAGGGGAGCGTTCAAAAACTTACAGCTATGATGCTTTACCTTGGCAGGGTATGTCAATAGGAAATTCGCAAGAAACCGGCGCTTCATCGTCCTCGTCGAAATCACTGTTGTCCGGGGCGAAGGCCCGGTGCTTGGCGGGGTTGAGTTCCATGCCGTCGGCGGTCAGCGCGGCGCGCAGGGTTTCCATGGGCACTTTCCGAATGTTGTCGGTGCGCAACTCCGTCGCGAGGGCGGCGGCGGAGCCGACCGCCTGGCCCATGGCCACGCAGGTGGGGGTCATGCGACTGCTGCTGTGCACGACCTGATCGACGCTGATGCATTTCCCGGCCATCATCAAATTGGCGAAATCTTTGGACACCAGGCAACGGAAGGGAATGTTATAGGGTTCGAGCCTTTGACGCCAACCGGAATTGCCGGCTTTGGTCAGGCTGTGGAAATCGATCTGACAGGTGGCCACGGCCACCAAGACATCGTATTTCAGGGATTCGGTCATGTGCTTTCCTTTCAAGACAGGGTGGAGATGCGCAGGGGAACGCGCACGTTGGGTTGGTTTTTGCCAGTCCGTCCAACATCCCCGGGCAACACGCCCTCCAACATCGACGCGGATCCTTCCACCTCGTGGGAAGACAACTGCGGAATCACCAAAGAGCCGTCCCCGTCGGCCATGAGATAATCCCCGGTGCGGAGGGTCACCCCGCCGATCACCACCGGCTCGCCGAAGCGGTCCGTCACCCAGCGGCCGACCACGTCGCGGGGAGTGAAATACCGGGACCAAACCCCATTTTTTTCAGCCGCCTTTTTCAAACGGCTGAAGGCTTGGTGATATGAGGATGCTTTCAGTGAAATATCCGAAAAGTGCAAAAAGAGACAGGATTGCCAATCGCCGCATATAGGGCCCCATGCCAAGCACATCTGAAATCATGCGCGGAGCCAAATCTCTTCCGGTGGAAGAAAAATGTCAGAAAAACCGCATCCCTCCGACGAGTCCCACGGGTCAGACGAGTCAGACCGGAAGCCTGGCCCACCGCCAACCACCAACTGGCAACCCATAACCCACAAGCCAACCACTCAACTATAAGTCCCGTATTCCTTATCCCTTATCCATTATCCCTTATCCGCGGCGGAGCCGCCCCGTCTCTTTTCCTGATTCGTTTACTCGCCTACGGGACAAAATCCGGTATATTGCGACGCTCGGAAGCGTTGAAAATAGGCTTACGAGGCTCGGAAATTCATTCGGGATGACAAAACATGAAAAACGTGTTACCGTGCAACAATGAAATCCATTTACGTCGAAACCTCAATCCTGAGCTATTTGACGGCGCGCCCCTCCCGCGACCTCTTGGGCTTGTATGGGAGACCAAAATGAATCCTGACCCCGTGCTAAAAGAACTATGGGAAATCAAAGACGGACTGGCCACGGAATGTGGCCATGACTTAATGCGTCTTTTTGACAAACTCAAGACATCACAGAAGGACCATGGCGCCGATCTCGTCAATCGCACCAAGAAAAACATGCAGATACATGAGCCGGCTGATTCAAATTACAGAACCAGCCCCCCCTCGATCCTGACAATCCTGACAATCAACATTCAAAGTTCGATGTTGGACCGCCTGCCTAAGAACTTCCCATATCCTTTATCCCGTATCCGTATCCGCGGCTCCGCCGCTTTTTTCCTTGATGTTCATGCCTTTTTCAGGAAAAGTATCTTATATGAAACCGAATGGACAGAGAAACACGATCATGTGCAGGGGGCTGGGAACCAGCCTGCCGCTTGGAGCCGCCGGGGTGGGCTGGAGCCTGATGGGGCTCAAAAACAATTTCGATTGAAATATACAAATGCACAGGCCGTATCCGTGAAAAAGTTCCAAGTAATTCTGAAGGCTTTGCCTTTTCTCGTTTCGCTTCTTCTCCTGAATGGTTGCATGACATGGATGACGGCGGGCTATATGCAATATGAAGCTTCTCCGGAACGTGAGTTTATCCCCGGATATACTTTTGGATCTGTGTTCCCTCTGAAAGGTCGGATTGTTGAAAAAGAGGATGCAAGTATAACCTATCAGTGGGACGATGTTTTGACGGGTGAGGGTCGAATTCTGGAA
>JAFIGC010000264.1 GCA_020831635.1 Verrucomicrobiota bacterium
AGTCGGGACGGGTCTGGCTGAGCCCCGCCAATCCCGCGTTTCCAGACATGGAATTATGCGAGGAGGAGGAGGCCCGCATTTGGGGGGTGGTCACCCACGTGGTGAAATGTTGTGCCTGATTTTTTTGCCGGATTGCGATCCGCTGAGGGGATGAATGGGGTGTATGTTGAAGGTGATCACCGGGGCGGGAATTGAACTTGTATTCCTTCAATCGTTTGATTTGATTCTTTTCATGCAGGAATTCATTCACCACGATTTTTCTTTCGACCCGCGATACGGTTACGATGAAGCCGCGCTCCGCGACATCCAGGCACCCGACACGACTGCAAGGGATTTCGAAGCCTTTTGGCGAAATTTGCATGCCCAAGCGATGGGCGACGTCCCCCTGAATCTTTTCGTGGAGGAAATGGACTGTCCCTGGCCGGGCCTGATTCTGGAGCAGTGCACCTATTCGGTTTGGCCGAACTATCGCGTGGGCGCCTGGCTGTTGCGTCCCGACAACGACAAACTCCCGGAATTGGGCGTGGTGGTCGGACATGGTTACGGTGGACGAGAAGCACCGGAACCCGGACGGGGCGGACTCGACCGGGCCACGCTTTTCCCCGTGGCGCCCGGGTTTCATATTTCGCCCGATCCCCGCTTGCCGCACAATGACAGCCAGAAGCATGTCATCCATGGCATCGAGTCCCACAAGCGCTACATCCTGGGCACCTGTGCCGCCGCGTTCTGGCGGGCGGCGGACGTGCTGGAGGAACTCTTTGCCGGCCCGTTGCCCCATCTGCATTACGTCGGCTGGAGTTTCGGCGGCGGCTTGGGGGCGCTCATGCTGCCCTGGGAGCCCCGGTACCAGTCTGCGGAACTGGGCCAGGTCACCTTCGCCAACCATCCATTCCGCCTCCGACACGACTGCGTGGGCAGCGGTTCCGCCGTTCGAGAACGCTGGCTGGCGCATCCTAATATCGAGGAAACCCTTTGCTATTACGATGCCGCGAACAGCCTGCGTCACCTCCGCATCCCCACCGCGTTCGCGTGCGCGCTTTTCGATCCCTCCGTTCCCCCGCCCGGGCAGTGGTCCGCCGCCAATGCCCACCCCGGTCCCAAAGTCATCAGCTCCTACCCGGTGGGCCATTTTGATTACAACCATCCCGATCAGGTCCGTGCCGAACGCGAACACCAGCGGCGTGTCACCGAATTTTTCGGCTTTCCCGGTTTGCTCGCCTGAGGCTCGCTGTGATTCGCTCGCGGGCTCGCTGGATCTGGTTCCGTTGACGATTGATTTCGGCTATTTGGGGAAATTCTTCAATTGGACGCCCCGGCTTTTCAGACGGAGACCCGAAAAATCAAACGCGATCCCGCTGTAAAAACCGGATTGCTTCAGTTTATGGGCCATTTTCATTATATTATTGAGCGTCCCGAAGGGCCGCACGAAAACCGGAAGCCATTCCGATATCCTTTCAACTTTATCTGCAATAAAGTCATTGACGGCAATGCAGTCATCGCCTACATTTCCACCATGGCCACATTAACGATCCGAAATTTAAATGAAGAGGTGAAACGCAACTTGCGGATTCGCGCGGCTTCGCATGGTCGTTCCATGGAGGCGGAGGCGCGGTTGTTGCTGGCACATGCGTTGACTTCCAACATGCAAGAGGACGAAAAGACCAAGCCGACATCGATTCGTGGCAAGTGGAGAGGGAAATTCACCACGGATCAAATTCTCGCGATGACCCGTGGGGAGGGCTGATCTCCATGCCGGTCTATGTGGATAGCTGTGTGGTGTTGGACATCATGACCGATGATGAGCTGTTTGGAGACTGGTCGGAGAACATCCTATCGGAATACCGTCAGGAGGGATTATGGGTGAATTGGATGGTGTATGCGGAAATATGCGCGGGGTTGGATCACCCCTCCGAAGCTGACCAAGTCTTACAGGAACTGGGACTTGAACTGAAACCTTCTTCACGTAACGGGCTCTGGTTGGCGGCGAAAGCCTTCGTTCGCTATCGGGCGGCGGGTGGTGTCAAGGCCAGCCCTTTGCCGGATTTTTTGATTGGAGCCCAGGCGGAGGCGGAAGAATTAAAACTGATCACTCGTGATTCGAAAAGATTTCAAACCTATTTTCCGAACGTTCGGTTGATTTTGCCCCACCGGGGTCGGAATTGACCTTGTATTCCTCCACTGGTCTGATTTGATCCTTTCATGCAGGAATCCATTCACCATGACCCACATGTCCTTTCCTGATCCATGCGCCGTGACCAAAAGTCGGCCATTTACATGGCGATTTTGGGTGGGATGGGGGCTGTTTTTGTTTATCGTGATTGTTGTCATCCCCGGGGTGGCCATTTTTTTACCCATCTGGGATATCGATCCGGTCGACGACGCCGAGTTGTGGGTTGTGCCCGAGCCGGTTTCGGATGCGAAAAATGCCTGGCCGATTTTGGAGGAAATTTACAAAAGCGTGGGTGCTTTTGACCGCGATCGTGTTTCGGAATGGAGCTGGGATCCAGATGAACATTTGGAGGAAATACAAACATGGCTGAACACGGGGAATCTCATGGCCCGCTTTTCGGATGTGTTGAAAAAACCGTATTGTGCGCCGCCTTACACTCGTGATTTTGAGGAGGATGATTTTTTCATCGGGGTACAGAATTTTGCTTTCCAAATTCTTCGATTACACCTTGCCGGTCAATCGGACACGCAAGCACGGTTTGAGGCTTGGCGAGCATGTTTGGCCTTTCTGGCCCAATGCGGGCGTTCATACGCCGGACAAGGTGAATTTTACAATCGGATTCGGTTTCATGGGGAACTGTTTTCGGACCTGAAAGACGATCCATTCGTATCGCAATTCACCGAGAAGCAACTCGGGGTGATGTTGGAGCTTTATACGGGATTGGATTCAGATGTGTCCGATGCGTGGGCATGGGCATTGCTAAATACGTATCAAATTTTTGTAAATATCGAGAGATTTTTGAAAGAATATACCGTAAATCGCCAATCCGGGATGCTGTTTCTGGCATTGTTGAAGTACGAACGCGCCATCGGGGCATTGCCAGCATCTCTAGCCGAGCTGGTTCCCGATTATTTGGCGGAATTGCCGATGGATCCCTATGACGGAAATCTCATGCGCTATCAACCGGAGCAAAGACGGTTTTATTCCGTGGGTCAGAATGGGGTGGATGACGGCGGGTTGGAAGTATCGAGGTCATGGCAGGGAGATCTTGTGGTCACATTGCCTGTTTTGGAGGGAAATTAGTGCGGAGACCCGGCGCATTTCCCGTGTTGGACCCGGTTCCGTTGGATGAGCATGGGACATGATTTTGGGCATTTATCCCTTTCTGAGCGGGAGATATTGTGATAGATTATCAACATGATGACACCAGCCGAAATCAAGACACGTTTAGAAGCAATTCGCCCCCATGACTGGCGGAAAGATGTTTTTCTTCAGTGGTATGAGGTCGATTTGTGGGGGGGAAACAGCGAACTTTTTCTCTACATTGAACAATGGGCCCTGAAATATTTGGGGCGGAAAAAAATCCATGATACCGAAACTGCGAACCGCATCGCCTTTGAGGGCTATCTGCAGTCTCAAAACATGATGCCACTTGCCGTTGCGGCGGATCAACTGGCTGTTCCCCGTGATCAATTCATGAATCTATTGAATCGTATGGCTCAGATGCATTTGCTGAAGCCTTCCACCGAATGGCGGGAAGGTCTTTGTGGATCTGAACTTCCTGAGAAACTGCCCGCCATGCTGCCCTCTTTTCCACGGAGGGTTTTTGCGAATATTCCCTCAAAAATCCGCACATTCCACGAATCTCTTCGCAAAGACCTTGATCTGGAGTTAGAAATGGTCACCACGCGGCCCATTGATTCGGACACGGATGTGCCTGCTTATCAACGAGACATCATTACCTTAGAGCCGGTATCACTGGGCGATTCCGTTTGGCTGGATTTTAAGAAACCGATTTCCTTGCGTCCGGACATTTGCGCCAAACGCACCTACCTTCGGTACAAGGAACAACTGGTTCCTTTCAGAATGGGACCGGAACCCGAATGGGCCAGGGAATCCACCCAGTCCCGAATGGCACTAACTTAAGGGGCATTTCAAAGGT
Organism: Verrucomicrobiota bacterium; assembly: GCA_020831635.1. Taxonomy (GTDB): domain Bacteria; phylum Verrucomicrobiota; class Kiritimatiellia; order SS1-B-03-39; family UBA6053; genus PXAS01. Next base: position 4,113 of record JAFIGC010000264.1, read on the forward strand.
TCTGAGCCCGGCAGATTTT